>CALPRR020000012.1 GCA_943326025.2 Candidatus Kuenenia stuttgartensis
AGAATAAGATGTATAATACAATGCAAATCCTATTATATGATTCTCTACTTCTACAACTAATGCTTCACAAATTTTTTCATTAAATAAATGCTCTCTGATAGCTTCAGGGGTATTAATTACATCATTGGGTGCTTTTTCATATTCCGCTAATTCACAAATCAATCCATGAATTGCTATCTCATCACCAATTATAGCTTCTCGAATCATATATTATTGAACACCAGCTAAGTTAAATCTTAATTTAATACCAGTACTCAAGTTGGCAGTTGGGAATGAAGTCGCAACTTTTGGCGTATTAATAACATGGTCATAGTAAAATTGAATTACTAAATTTTGACTAATATTGTAATCAGCTGAAGATTTTATTGAAACAACCTTTTGTCCTGCAGTTGCCTGATTCGTATTATCAATAATTTTTCTTACTACTGTTTGGTTATCTCTAATAGATAAATCAAAACGAATATTAACTGGACTAGGATCAATTTTTTCAAAAGGTAATTTTACTTTTGCAAATTTATAGCCTACACCTATTACAATCTCTTTACCAACTATTTCTGTAATTTGAGTATTAATGGTTGATAATGTAGCACTTCGATCTCTTTTGATTTCAAATTTTGTTATCAATCCTTGATTTTTAATATTCCAAGTAGCATCAAAACCTATAAGAGGTGAAAATCTTTCTGTCACAGTTACATTTTGTATCGTACTTGCTGAATAAAAATTATTTGATATGTCCGTAGAATCCAAATTACCATTAGAATCTCTATGGGATTTTAGATTTGTTTGTATACCTGAGACAGATACAGTTGAACTATATGCATGTCTAACAACAAAGTTTTTAGTATACTTTTTAAAGAATTCAAATTTTGTTAATCCATTGTAATTTATCGACCAGTTAGGTAATGGTAGATTTTTAATAGGATTAATATTCTTTTCGTTGACTTTATTATTCGTGTATGTTGTTAAGAAAGCACCGATAATAACATCTTGCTGAGAAGAAGAATACCCTTTATAAAATCCTTGTCCACCAGGAGATGAATTTGGATTTTTAGAACCTAAAATTTGAGAAACCGTACTTAACTTATCTCTCATAGCATTGAAAGCACTTGAACTATATAAATTATTTTTATTTGATACAACAAATGCTGTACCTGTTGAAACTGTCGAATAAGTCAATGTACCTGTCTGCATTTGACTTTGAGCTTCATATTGATTTGTATTAGGGTTCCATCTGTAAAAATCACTACTATTATTACCATAAACTCGATTTCCAGTCAATTCTATTGTAAAATCTTTAAATGGTTGTAAACTTGCTCTAAAGTTGATCGTTTGGTTGTGAGTTATTGTATGAGGTTTATTTAAATTTTCATTTTTAACTAACGAATTATCTTTACTCAATCTATCAGCAATGCTATAACCAGTTTCTCTTCCCTTCAAGTCATATGATTGCTGGCCAAATATAAATCCTCCCAATGTTCCAAATTGATTTGTCCCTGACATACCCAAAACACTAGATTCTTTATTATATCCTGACAATAGGGTCCCATTCGTTAAAGTATATGTACCTGATACATTTTGAACTGACATTAACATTCGCGCCAAAAATCCGCCTACAGGATTAATCGCTTTCTTTTCTTTTTCTTTTAGACGCTTTTCATTTTCTTCTTTCTTTTCCTTACGTCTTTTTTCTCTTAATTCTTTTCGAGTCATTTCAGACTCAGGTTTTTCATTTTCAGGTTTTTTAATTACCTTATCAATATCTTTTCCATCAGTAATTGCTTTAGCATTCGATTTTGGTTTGGCATTACCTTTTCCAGAATCAATTACCTTTTTAAAATAAGGTACTTTTGAATAAAGCGTTATAAAATTTAATTGGGAAGTTAAATTAACTGTTCTACTATTTTGAATTGTATTTCCAAATTCAGATTGTCCTAAAGGTGCCCTCTGCCAATTATATGTTCCAGAATACTTAGTGTTAGCAGTAATCCAATTTAAAGCTGGTATTTTATCTAACGGTAAATTATAACTCAGATTATAATCATGAGTATAATCCATAGTATTACCAAAAGTAGCCATTTGACTTCTAATTGTATCTTTAAAATGATTATATCCAAGAGGATCTAGTTTCCTATCAACTCGTTCATTATTTTCAATAAAAATTGCTCTATTAGTAGCATTAAAATTTAATTTTAAATTTTTTGTAATATCGTAGCCTAAAGAATACTTTCTATTCCAAGTAAATTGTTTAACATAAACAGGTTGAAATTCATACTCAGGTGCAATGTTATTTCTAATTTGACGCTCGTTGTAATTTCTAACAACATCATTTGAAAATGAAATGTTTTTAGGCTTCAAATAAAAATTTGTTTCTTTTACAATCGTCCACCATTTAGACTTTTGCATAAATTTCACTTTTTTAAATGGCTCTATAGGTTTAGAATTAAATGAATAATTATAATTTAATCCAGTTGTCCAAATCTTTGTTCTGTCATAATTTGTATTAAAATCCCTTTTTAAATTTTCTGCATAAGCATAACTTGCAGACCAGTTTGAAATTCTCCAAAAATATGGTGTAGCACCAGCTTTTAATTCTTTTTTGACATTCGTGAAATTATAGGACTTTCGTTCGTTGTAATCTTGTCCTAATCTTAATCGTTCTTTTCTAGTTTCAGAATTATACTCACTTAACTTTGTATCTGGATTAAATGGATCATATTCAGGATTCACAACTCCAATCGAATGTCCATAGAAAAAAGGTAAAGACAATCCCATCTTTTTTCCAAAAAATTGACCTAATTGAATACTTGTATTCATATCAAATCCCATCTTTGTATTTCTTTGACGATCTTGAACTCTAGAGTCAACAGACCCCCAATTTAAGCCGCTATAATTACCTGAAATTGAAGCCGTAGCAAAATCTGCAGCTTGAACTTGCATTTGAGCAATGGCAGCTGAACCACCTTCACTTACGAAATCTGTTAAACGTAATTCATTCACCCAAACAATAACACATTTTTCTTGACCATCATCTATAGATTGCCATGGTGAAGAGTTGTTTTTCCCAGGATTTCTAACACCTACCATAATATTTTTAATACCTTGTAAGTTTGGATTTCCTTTAATTTTAATTAATCTTTTAGGATTTCTTGGATCTACTTCCACATATTCTAATAATGTAGAAACAGAAGTGCTTCCATTATCAATAGCTGTATTTCTCTTTATTTTCAAACTAATTAAATCCTCAAAGATGATTTCCATGTCATTTTCTGCTGGCCAAATTTGTTCAGGAGATAAATTAGAACCCCAATCTGTTTTATTTAAAGGCAGTTCGTATTCATAGTAATTCTCTATTAAATCAGTTCCTAATCTTACAAACAATGTAACATCTTCATTTTTTAGTGTCCCTGGTTTTACTTCTTCGACATGGGCATACATTTTTAATTTTTTATATGTACGAACATCAAACTGAACATTTTTGTAACCTGCTTTTGAATCACCATCTTTTAAACCGCAAACATTTAATGACAATGATTGCTCGTTTAACTGACGTTGATATGTTTGAGAAGGGTCTACTTCACGAATAATTCCAGGAGGAATATCATAATTTACAGGAACTCGTTGAGCATTTTCTTCAATATTTATCGCTCCAATTGTAAAATCAGTTGAATTAGGCTCCGGATTTATTGCTTCACCTGGTTGTGAAAGATCATTAAAATATCTTCTCCATTCACCTCTTACAAATTCTAACCTAGCAAAACGAACGATCACTTCTTCATCAAAATCTTTTAAAAACATTCGCATAAAACGAATAGATCTAAAATCTTGAATATTGTTTACTTTCTTTTGGTAATCCCTAATTGGAACTTTAAATTGATACCATACTTCTGTTTTTGTTCCAACTTTTACTTCTTGTTTACTTGTAATAAAATTTTTACCTACTTGTAAATCATTTCTATGTAAACTTACTTTGTATTGAAAATAACTTTCTGATTCACCGATATTATTATCTTGATTCACATCTTCTAAATCAGGAAAATTTGTAGCTTGTGTTGGAAATTTAGATGAATTCATTGTATCAGACATTTGCTGAGTAGGAGAATTTCCATCCATACCATTATATTTCTTGTAACGTTGAAGAATATTAAAATTCAATCCATCGTAATTATCATCTCTATAAAAGTTATAATCATCTGATGAAATATCTGATAATAAAACTGCTTTTGCAGTAGATGTCAAACTTGGTTCATTTTGGATCCATGAAGCGTAATTTGCATATGCAACTTTTTCATCAGCATCATTCCATCCATCTAAACCGATATCTTGATTTACCCTAGATCCAGGATCATTATCAAATGCATTTACTGTAGTTTGATTAGTTGAAACTCTTGCCCATGGTGTTGCATCAGTTATACCCGTTACAGTTGCGTTTTGAGGCAAACCATTTTCATAACTTTTACGAGAATCAGGAAGAACATCTTCAGAAACATTTCCTAGATTAAAGTATAAATCTCCACCACTATGTAGTGAGTTTGGATTAGCATTTTCAGCATCTTCATTGAAAGGATCTAACATCCAAAATTGAATAAATTCTATGTTTGTTTGTTCAAAATCATTTGTTGTTAAACCTCTCATAATTCCTCCCCATCTATTTTTAGGGTTAGAGAATGTACCATCAGAATTTATAGTAGAAGAATTAGCTTCATAGTTATACATCCCTCTTTCTGCTGGATAATAGGCTAAATCTAAAATAGGTAAATTTTGAACTGATCCATATGCTAACTGCGTATTAGGAAATAAGTCTCTTGAAACAACCATTCTCATTCGACTATCCGAAAGCATAGTTGGATCATTTGCAATATTACTTGGTGTTAAAGAATTTCCTTGTCCATTTAGAAGCGGATCAATTGTATACCATGCTAACTTTGATCTGTTAAAACCCGCTGATAAATCTTTTAAATTACCTTCAGGAAATAAATCAGGTTGACCTTGAGGTATAGAAGCTAATCTCCATGCTGTATATGTTCTTAAATCTATCGTGCTTTGGGCTCCTTCAAAATCATCTACATATGAAGTACCACCTTTATTTATTGCTTTGGGTACACCTGGAATTAAATGAGCAAATTCACCGCTAAAAGATAAATTAGATTTTTCTTTAGTAGATATAACAGGCAATAAATCTACCATTTTAGTTAAAAAAGGTAATTCTGTTTTGTAAGCTATATCAAATCCTAGAATATTGTTTTTAAATGGCTCAGAGCCAAAATCAACTTTTTGAGTAACTGGTCGCTCCATCATTCGCATCCAAGTAGCACCAACATTTAAATTTTTACTAAATCTATAATTATATCTAGTACCGATTAAAGAACGAGCTTGAAAACCAAATACAGAATTACTTTCAATTGAAATTTTTATTGGAGTATTTGATTCTAAAATCCCTGAATTTAATATTTTAACTCTTCCTAAATTGTAATCTACAGTATAATCTGAACCTTCAACCAACTTCATACCTCCAGCAGTAACAGATACAGCTCCCTGAGGTACATTTAATGCATTTAAAGGAATATCAGAAGAAACAGAAGATTGATACTCTCCTTTGAAACTGAATCTGTTTTTAGATGGAATTTGTTGTGCTGCTGTTTTAGTAGAATCATACAACTCTGTAAAAGCAACTTGATTAATTACAGCAGCTGAAACACCTTTATCTTCTAATTTTTTTGCTAATGTTTTACCAAAAGGTTCAATAGTAGAAAAATAAACACGACCATTCTTAGTATTAATAGTTCCACCATTATCTGATTTATTTCCAGCTAAATTGACAGGAACAAAATCAAAAAGTCCATCTGAAAAAGGTTGATTATTGGTATTGATTTTATCCATTTCAAGCAATGTGACTAATTGACGATCATTTGCTAATGGAAAAAAAGGAACCAAAACAGAGGTTTGTGGATTATTATATAAAATATTTAATTTAAACCCTTGTTGACCAACTTGATAAGCTCCTATTGAATAAACATTTTTCATCATCAAATCCCATAATTTGTTAGATGGATTTGTGATTGTTGGTTTTATTAATTTTAAGAAAAGTGCGTCTTTTCCCGCACTACCATCAGTAGAAAATTCACCTACTTGATATGTCGATCCCATGTATGTGTATTCATAAGCAACTGCTAATACCTCATCATTATTTAATGGTAGATTTAATGAAATAAAACCTAACAAAGAATTGTATGAATACTCTTGATCTGTTAATCTTCTAGCGTTTTCAATTTTTTCATAATGGGTAGCTTGTTCAAAAGGACCAGGTGTAGCTACTTGATTCGCTAATGTGTTTACTGCTGTCGAAAAGGATCTAAGCGTCGGTTGACCTGATGCCCATCCATACAATCCATTTGCATCATTATCAGGAATTTGATAATTAGAAAAAGTGCCTGGAGCACCTTGACAATTGGCAGCTTTTTCTTCACCTAAATCAGTAAAAGCTATAATATTTCGTGTGTTTTCGGTTGCATTTGTTTTATTCGTTACCCATACTTCCATTTTAGTTATACTTACACCAGAAGTAACGATTGGTAAAGTTGCCATAGCATCATCATAGTGATTGTGATGATATAAATTCAAGAAATAATGTCTATTTGCCTCATAATTATCACCTTGTAAATCAAATGTTTGAACTTGAGCCTTACCTGTAACATTGATTTCTTGTCTTTTACCTTTTGAAGAAGCTGCAATTAAATCAACTGTAGCCCTACCAAATTTTAATTGTGTATGAGCTCCAAATAAAGTTTGAGAACCTTGAATCAAGGTAGTAGGAAGTGGCATAGAAACATTTCCTAATTCAATTTTTTGAAGAATTTGGTCTTCGTTACCAGCATATTCTAATTTCGTAATATTATCAAAATCAAATGCTGCTTGAGTATTATAACTCATACCAAGTTTCAACTTTGTACCGATTTGTCCAACTAAATTCAATTGTATTTGTTGCTGGAAATCAAAACGATTTAATTTTCTTTGTCTTACTGGTAATATTGGATTATCATACCTAGAATGATTTAATCCAAAGGTTAACTCAACTGAACCTTGAGGTTTTATAGTTATTTGATCTGAACCAAAAATATTTTCAAACACTTTACTACCAATTTTAATAGGTAATTCAAGAGGTCTATTTATAGCCGTTTGTTCATCAATTTTTTCTTTCCAGTTGGTATTTATAGACTTTCTCCTTTCAAACTCTATATATTCTTCCAATGTCATCATTGAAGGATTTCTATAATCTAACGGAGACTGACCGATTGTTTCTTTAAAAACATATGTTCCTGTTTTTGGATCATAAACAATCGTTTGTTTCATAGAAGTTGGATCTCCTAGATCAAAACTTTGAGGTCGTGTTTGTGTTGGATCATTATTATTTTGAATTGGAAAAACTAAAGTATCGTTTTGAGAATAAATAAAATTAGAAAGCATCAAAATACCCCCTATAAATACAAATTTTCTTAGTACACTTCTATTTTTAAAAACCAAATTCAATTTTTATAATATTTTTAGAGCATCTTTAATCAGTTGTTCAACTGTTTCTTCACCAGAAGTAGTAACTTTATCCAAAGCTTTTTCAACTGATTTTTTATCGAACCCTAAAGAAACCAATGCTGTTAACGCATCAAATCGGTTTGTATTGTTTAAAACGAAAATATTTTCAGCAGAAAATGACATTTTTAACATTTTATCTTTCAAATCAATAATGACTCTTTGAGCAGTTTTAATTCCAATTCCTTTAACGCCTTGAATTGTTTTCACATCCTCAACTTGAATAGCGTGAGCGATTTCTTCAGGTGTAAGAGAAGATTGCATTATCATTGCCGTATTCGGACCAATACCAGAAACTGAGATTAAATGATTAAACATTTCTCTTTCCTCTTTTGTCGCAAATCCATATAATAATTGAGCGTCTTCACGAACTATAAACTGTGTGAAAATTTTAATAGATTCCTCTTCTTTCAATTGTGAGTAGGTAGTTAACGAAATTTTAACTTCATAGCCTACTCCATTACATTCTACTACTAAAGATGTTGGATTTTTTTCTACTAACTTTCCATTTAAATGTGTGATCATCAATTATTTATTTTGAGCATCTATAACTGCTACTTTCACCATATTGACAATTTCTCTTACAGTTGAACCTAATTGCAATAC
Source organism: Candidatus Kuenenia stuttgartensis (assembly GCA_943326025.2). Lineage (GTDB taxonomy): Bacteria > Bacteroidota > Bacteroidia > Flavobacteriales_D > Crocinitomicaceae > CAIUKX01. Next base: position 8,188 of record CALPRR020000012.1, read on the forward strand.
GTGAATTGATTTTTTTAATCCTACTAAAACAGGTCCAATTGCATCACCATCAGTCATTTCTTGCAATAATTTATATGCTATATTACCTGAAGAAAGATTAGGGAAGATCAACGTATTCACTTGTTTATTTGCAAGATGTGAAAAAGAAAACTTTTCTAACATCAATTCATTGTTTAGAGCAAAATTCGCTTGAACTTCACCATCTGCCACTAAAGACGGATATTTCTCATGTAATATTTCAACAGCCTTCGCCATTTTCTCTGGATCTTTGCCAGGAGAAGAACCAAAATTAGAATAACTTAACAAAGCGATGCGAGGAGTCACTTTAAATTTACGAACCATTTTCGCAACATTTTTAGTGATTTCAGCAATTTCTTCAGCTGTAGGATCTAAGTTAATAGTTGTATCCGCTAAAAAAATTGGACCTCTTTTGGTGTTCAAAATATACATTCCCGCGATTGTATCTACATCTTTTTGTAAACCAATCGTTTGAATTACTGGACGAACTACATCTCTATAATTTCTAGTGATTCCAGAAATCATTGCATCTGCATGTCCAGATTCAACCATCATCGCACCAAAGTGGTTTCGCTCTCTCATTACCTGAATAGATTCAAATTCAGTAAATCCTTTACGTTTACGTTTTTCAAAAAACGCTTTTCCGTATTTAATTCTTCTAGGTTCCTCTTCTTCTGATTTTGGATCAATGATATTGATATCAGGAATTTCAATACTATATTCAGCTATTAACTGTTCAATACGTTTACGTTTACCTAATAATATTGGAAAACAAACACCCTCTTCAAAAGCAGTTTGAGCCGCTTTTAATATTTTGATATTATCTGCTTCAGCAAATACAACACGTTTAGGATTGCTTTGAGCTTTTTCAGTAATACTTCTAATTAATTTATTATCTAATCCTAGTCTGTTTTTCAACTCATTTTCATAAGCCGTCCAATCTTGAATAGGATTTTTAGCAACACCTGATTCCATAGCTGCTCTTGCTACTGCAGGTGCAACATAATAAATTAAACGTGGATCAAGTGGTTTTGGAATGATTTGATCACGACCAAAAAGAATGTTTTTTTCACCATAAGCTTCTATTACTTCCTCAGGAATTGTTTCTTTTGCCAAAGATGCAATTGCATGAACAGCTGCTAATTTCATTTCTTCATTGATACAAGTTGCTCTAACGTCTAAAGCTCCTCTAAAAATAAATGGAAACCCAAGTACATTGTTTACTTGATTAGGATGATCCGAACGACCTGTTGCCATAATGATATCCTTACGAACTGAAGTAGCATCTTTGTATGAAATTTCAGGTTCTGGATTCGCCAAAGCAAATACGATTGGATCATTTGCCATTGAAGCAATCATTTCTTTAGAAACTATATTTCCTTTTGATAAACCTACAAAAACATCTGCATCTTTTAATGCTTCTGCTAATGTTAATTCATTTTTATGGCTAGCATATGGAATTTTACTTTCATCGATATCCTTTCTTCCAGACCATATAAGTCCTTTTGAATCAAACATGTAAAAGTTTTTCAAGTTTGCGCCTAATGCTTGGTACAATCTAGAACATGACATAGCAGCAGCACCAGCACCAGAAATTACAATTCGAACTTCGGACATTTTTTTATTTGCTAATTCAAGAGCATTTAGTAAAGCAGCTGAAGAAATAATCGCTGTTCCATGTTGATCATCATGCATCAAAGGAATATCCAACTCTTCTTTTAATCTTCTTTCTATTTCAAATGCTTCAGGAGCTTTAATATCTTCTAAATTAATCCCCCCAAAAGTTGGAGCTATAGCTTTAACTGTTTGTATAAATAATTCAGGGTCTTTCGCGTCTATTTCTATATCAAAAACATCAATATCAGCAAATATTTTAAAGAGTAAACCCTTACCTTCCATAACAGGTTTTGAAGCTAAAGGACCAATATCACCCAAACCTAAAACTGCTGTTCCGTTTGAAATTACTGCCACTAGATTTCCTTTCGCAGTATATTTGTATACATCATCAGGATTTTCAGCAATTTTCAAACAAGGTTCAGCTACACCAGGAGAATATGCTAAAGATAAATCTCTTTGTGATGAATATGGCTTAGTTGGAATAACTTCTATTTTTCCAGGTTTTCCAGATGAATGATAATCAAGTGCTTCTTGTTTACGAATTTTAGACATACCTTAGTTTTGAACCGACAAATATAGTAAAAATCTTAGGAGGAAAGTATCTTTTTATTCAAAAAAGCTAATTTGATTTTTTAGATTATAACACCTTATTAAATACAAAAGCCTGAGCAAATTGCTCAGGCTTATAGAATTTTAAGAAAGTATTATTTTATAATTACTTTACCATTAAAAGATCCTTTCTCGCTTAATACACTTACAATGTAATTACCAGGAGCAATTCCTGCTAAAGACATTTCAAAATTTTGAGAACCTGATAAACTTGTGTATGAATTTGATATCAAAATTCGTCCAGAATTATCCGTTAAAATAACATTATAGTCTGAGTTTTCTGCATTGAAATTTATGTTTAATTTATCAGAAGCTGGATTTGGATAAATTAACAATTCCGAAGCTTCTAATTGATCTTCACTAACCGATAAAGTCCCTAGATTGATTTTGTCAACATAAATATTGTTTCCGTAATTTGAAGTTGCTACATATTTTAAAATTAATTTATTTGATGTAGAAAAAGAAGTTAAATCAACTGACTCAGTTCTCCATTCACTTGTAGTTGGAGTAAATGAACTTGTTATAGCCGCTCCAGTTTTTAATGTAGTACCACTTTTCTCATAAACTTTTGACCAGTTTTGACCACAATCACTAGAAACATAAACTGTAAGTTTATCATTAGAAGTCGCATCATATTGTTTGTATGCTACATCAAAAGTCATTACATGTGTTGATAGAGATGTCATATCAATTGGAGCAATGTATACAGATCCTGACTTACCATCTCCAATAGAATAGCAATTATATTTCAAACTTCCAGAATTTGTAGTAGATCTTGCCCAATTATCATTTGAAGGAGAGGAAACAAAATAATTTGAATATGGGAAAAAGCCTGTAGTAAAATTTTGAATAAACTGACCTGTTGAACCAGCAACTGAAATTCTAGCAAAAGATTTTGAAGTACTTCCAACAGCTGTAGAAATACCTGAATTATTAATATTTGTTAAATATGAAGTCAATGTATGAGAACCAGAAGATACTGCGGTTGTAGGAATATTAAAGTTTGCAGTCCCATTAGAAGTAATACTTCCTGTGAAAGGTGCAGTTTGAACAGTTCCATTATCAATTTTATAATTTACAGTTGCTGAAGTAATTGTTGTAGTTCCAGGGTTTTTCAATACTGCAACTGCTCCACTTAAATCAGTTGAACAAGAATAATCATTAGGTACTGTTAAACTATTCACTACTGCATAATCCGCTAATGCAACTGGCTCAGATATACCAGCTTGATAAACTTCTTTGGTAGTATTATTTTGAACCCAAGCAATAAAACCAATTTGATTCAAGTCATATATATAGCTTGGTATTGCTACGTTAGTAAAGGTAAAAGTTTGTGTACCACCTATTGAAGAAAAATTAGAAGCAACAACTGGAGTACCAGAAGCATTAGGATACATTTTTCTCATAACATTATGAAATTCTGTTTCTCCATTTGAACCAGGAGCAGATGTAAATGTTATTTGTTTTTCAATCATTGCTAATTGTAAAACTGTATTTGAAGGATTCCATATATTTGGTGAAGTAATTGAAACTGTAATGTCAGCAGTTGCAAAACCTGGAGCAATTGTATGAGAGATTGTCATTGAAACTGGTGAATCAACAGCAAAACGATTATTAATGGCTGTTTGATCTGCTGCAACAGTTGGAGCACCTAAAGCACCAACAGTTCCATCCATTACTCTCTTGGGAACACTTGTTATACTATAGTATGATGTTCTTGCATCAATTTCTGAAGTATTCTGATTGTACATAGGATCATATCCAGGCCAACTAACTTGATATTTAATTGCAACAATTTTTGAAGTATTATTATTCAACAATGTTGAAAATCCAGGATTATAACTTGCGCATGGACCACATGAAGCTTGAGAATAACTTTCTGCTAAAATTAATCTTTGTTGACTAAAAGACATTGCAGCTGAAGAAAGAAGTCCGAAAATGAGTAATGTTTTTTTCATATATAATTTGTTTTAGTAAAATTTCTATGTTCCAAATGTATGTAAAGTCAGTATTCAAGTCAACAAGAAAATCTGATTTAGTAGAAGTAAAAAAAAAGATTATTGGAATCCTAGGATTATAAAATTGTATCCATTTCTAAAATACGACTCTTTTTATTATAATCTTAAACACTTACATTAAAAGTGTTAAAAATTTAAAGCCGCTGCTTTACTGGGATACTTAACTTGTAAAATAAAACTGCTTCAAATTGGAAGTCTATAACACAAAGAAAAGTCTATTTTTTAATCTGTTTTTCTTTTAATTCAATATTACCTCGATTTTTACCTAAGTATATTCTATATGCCACTAATGCCGGAAAACAAAAAATGAAAAGAAAAGCTGTAACATAACCCTTTGGTAAAAGGTAATAATTCTTAATTCCTTTTAATTCATTATCAGCATATTCTAATCCTGAAATAAAATGTAAACTTAATGGTCTTTGTTCTTTGAAAGAAACTAATCCTTGCTTGTAAACTATTTCGCCATCAAAAATATTAATTGGTAAAAGAAAAAAGATCAATAATAAAACTAGAACACATATTAAATATACTATCATCGATCGTTTTACTCTTGAATTCATTTCTTTTTTTCAGCAAAGGTAATGATTTGTTATTAATCAAGTATTTAAAGGTATAGAATTATTAACTTTCGAAAAAAATGAATCCAATGAGTAGCACTTTACATCAAGATGAAACGTTTAAGAATAAGAATTATGCTGAAAAGCGAATTGCTAATAGAGATTTTGATGATTGTCATTTTGATAATTGTGATTTTTCAGCAGCAACTTTATCGATGGTCGATTTCGTAAATTGTATATTTGTGAATTGTAATTTATCAAATTTAAAATGGAATGGAGTTGGATTAAAAGATGTCCAATTCATTAATTGTAAATTAGTCGGTTTAGATTTCAGTGTTTGTAATGATTTCTTATTTACCGTAAGTTTTAAAGAATGTCAATTGGATTTTGCGACTTTCTTTCAAAAGAAATTGAAAAAAACAAAGTTTGAAGAATGCATTTTAAAAGAAACAGATTTTGCAGAAGTAGATTTAACTGAATCCATTTTTAAGAATTGTTCATTAGAAGGTGCTGTTTTTGAAAAAACAAATTTGTTTAAAGCAGATTTTAGAACCTCAACAAATTACACAATTGATCCAGAAAAAAATATCATGAAAAAAGCAAAATTTGGATATCCAGGAGTTTTGGGTTTATTGAATAAATATGACATTATTATCGACTAATTGTTTTTATCCTTTTGGAATCTCAACAAAGAAAGTAGTTCCAACATTTAAAATTGATTCAAACCATATTAAACCTCTATGATTTTCAACTATTTGCTTAACCATTGCTAAACCTAATCCTGTTCCTGTTCCTTTGGTAGTAAAATAGGGAACAAATATTTTGTCTTGAGTTTCTTGATCTATACCATTTCCATTATCTGAAACAGTAATTAGGTAATTCCCTTCGATTAACTTTAGAGAAACTTCTATTAATCCAATTCGATCAGAAGGAATTGATTGAATGGCATTTTTAATCAAATTATTGAAAACTCTCAACATTAAATCTTTATCAGCAAGAACATCACATGTATGAACTGCAGAAGTAAATGAAATTTCTACTTTTTCTTCATCATTAAAAACCTCAATAACATTTTCAATCAAAGGTTTCAAATCAAAACGAGTTTCATTTGGTCGAGGCATTTTTGCGAATGTAGAAAATTCATTCGCTATTTTGGTTAAAGCATCAATTTGTTCGATGATAGAAAATGCAACTTTATCTATTTTGGCTTTAGAGTTCACATCGTTTGGATCATAAATACGTTGTAATTGCTGTATACTCAATTTCATAGGAGTCAAAGGATTCTTTATTTCATGTGCTACTTGTTTCGCCATTTCTCTCCAAGCACTTTCACGTTCACTCTTAGCTAATTGTTGGGCTGTAAATTCTAATTCTTCTAATTTTTGATTGTAATCTTTTACCAAAGCACCTATTTCATCTTTTTTGGAATATTGAATTTGTTGATTATGCTTTCCAAATTTAACATTTGAGAAACTTTCTTGCAATAAACGAAGTGGTGATGTTACCCAACTTGACACAAAAACAGCTATTAATATTGAAATCGCTAGCAATAACATAAAAACATTAATAATTGCTACCAAGAAATGTTGGATTTGGTTTTCAAAATCCTTTTGCTGTCCAAAATGTTGCAAATTCAAATAAGCTAAAAGCTTCCCTTCATTATTATAAAAAGGAGTATAGGCAGAAGAATAACCTAATGAACCAATATTTTCTTGGTGTATAAATTCGCTTTTGTCTTTTACATCGACTTGAAAAAAAGCTTCAGAATTCATTTGTTCACTCAATAAACCAACATTAAAAACTTTTGGACGAGAAGTTGCTATTATATGACCTTTTTGATCATATAAATTTATATCCGTTACAAAAACACGTGCAAAATTTTGAAGCAATAATTCAATATAATTTCCTTGATCTTGAATTTTTAGTTCTGATTGATTACCTAATTTATCTTTCATTTCTGCTTCAACAGAATTCAATTTTTCTCTAATAACATCATTCGTAAATTCATTATATTGATTACTTACGAAAACTCCACTTCCCCAGCCAAATGCCAACAATGAAAGAAAAACCAAACTGATTAATACAACTTGAATTTTCAATGCTAGCGAAAAAGAATTGGAAAAAATTTCAGAAAATTTAAAATGATATAATGCAGGAAGCAATAATAAACCAAAAAAAGTAAATAGATATGAGAATGAAGTAATAAATTCTAACATTGTCATATTTTGAGCTGATAGTACTATGACATCTTTGGTTGATTTTCGATAAACGTAATGATTATAATTATCACTGTTATAATAACCTGTTTTTAGTTCTTTCCAATTGTTTAAAGCTAAATCTGAAGAAGGGTAATTGAATTTTCCATATTTGGTAACCAAATGAGAATCATAATATTTTGCAATTGAATAATTTTCTAAAGGTTCAAATACTTTTGCTTTTGAAGAAATTAAAAGTCTTGGAAAACCTATTTCTTCTGGAATTTTTTTTGATTTAAAAGTACAAAAAAGATATAAAATCGAAGAATCAGCTTTATATAAAGGTTGTTTAGAAATGTAGCTAAAGTGACCTGTATAATCATTTATAAAATATAAATTGCTATCTATTTCAGAAATAGAACCATGCTTTTTAAGAATAGAATTCAATTCGTTAAAATCATCCTCTTTGTTACTTTTTGAAATAATCAATGATTGATTATTTTCATCAAATAAATTGAATCCCATTTCATAACGTTCCCAAAAACCATTGAATATTCGGCGTTCCATTCCATCTTCAAAATCTGAAAGTCCAATTGGATAAGGTGAATGAATGAATTTCTGCAAGAATTCGTCTGATGAAATTTTTTGAGAAATTAAATTGTATTCAACTTCTGTAACTATATCTTTTTCAGAAGCTAATTGATTAGCATACAATTCTCTTTCACCACTCTCTTTCCGTGTATTAAACTCATTTAAATTAATTGTTGTTAAAAGTGAAAACAAGAATAGGAAACTTAGACCGTAAGCAATTCTTAGTGATTTTTTTGATTTATAAACATTAATAACCAAAATCAATGATAAAATCAATGGGGAAATAGAAGAAAAGAGCAAATTATTACCAAAATAGAATTCATATATAAAATAAATAAACCCTATAATTGATTGTAATAGTATAGCTATTTTAAAAGAAAATTTTTGTTTTTTGAAAGCAATGATGATTTCTTTAAAAAACAAGAAAAAACAATAGTATAATAGTCCAATACTTGCAATTGCTATAATTGAATATTGATTTAAGGAAAATAATTTGTCGACAACAAGAGGGATAGAACTGTTTTCAATTAAGCCTCTATTAAGAAACAAAATAAAAATCCATAGAACCCAACTTGAAATTAGAAACAAAAAAACTATATAAATTGAAAACCTTTTTTTTGGTAATTCAGTAAGTTTATTTTTTAAGAAAAAAATTAAATATACTATTAGTAAACAGTTGATGATATATTCAAAAAAGTTAGGAAACCATTCATTTGTTCCATATAAACTTGATGCAAACGATTCAGTTTCATGCATGAAACCAAACCAAACAAATTTGATAGAAAGCACTCTTAAAAATATTATCAACAATGGAAGTATCCAATTCCATTTTTTAGGAGTTTTTAAATTAAAATGAAATAAGGTTATCAGCCAACAACCAATTGTAACAATTAATAAGAGCATTAAAACAAAGGATTCAGCCCCTTTTGAAAGTTGATATTCATTAGGTAAAATAGAAAATAAATAACTTTGGTCTTTAGAAAATATTGGATAACCTGTTTCTTGATCCAATATAATATAAGCAGAAAAAGGAAGTGAAAATGCGGGTGAGAACTCATTGATTAATGCCTTGTTTTCATAGGAATAATCATTTTTAATTAAAAAAGATGTCGCTATTGTATAATTTTTATACTGCTTAATTTTAGAATAATACCATCCATTTTGTAAGTGTAACACTCCGTTAGAAGGAAAATGGATATCTGCAAAACGTAAAATTGGGAGTTGATTAGTACTCCAAAAGATTAATGAATCATTTTTATAAATATGGAGATTGATTTCCTTATTTGGGACATAGCTCGACCAAATTTTTGTATCTCCGTTTGTAATGATTCGATTTGTTTCTTGATTTAGATATGTATCTAATTTGTATTCTAATTCAGAAAAATCTTTTTTAAATTCTGTAATTGATCGGCTGTAATTGACAGAAAACACTTCTAAATAATACCCAATAAATAAAAAGGTAAAGAGAAATGCGAATATTATTCGATAATATTTTTTAAACAGTAGAATCAATTTTATTTAATCGTTTGTTCAGTTCAATTACTAATTTATTAAAATCTTCATCGGCCCTTTGATCATTTCTAAACGTGAAATCGGAACTGTTTTCATAGGGATGAACATATTTTTCAAAACATGGTAGAACATGATTCTTCCATTGATAAAGAATAGCTTCTCTTGAATATCCTCTAATTTCTTGGTCACGGTAAAGTCTTCTATCTAGTTGAACATTTGGATCGACATCTATAAAGATAGTGTAATCTAGTAATTCTCGAACACCTTTGAAGTAAAATAAAAATAAACCTTCTACAATTATGAGTGCAGAAGATTCTAAAGTAATAAGTACATTTTTATTTGGAGGAGCATTAAAAAAGTATTCTTTAACTTCAATTGATTCACCATTTACCAATTTTTTTAAATCAGAAGTTAATTTTTGTTCATCTAATGCAGAAGGTAAATCAAAGTTAATTTCACCATTTTCATCTTTCAACTGTTTTTCAATCGGAAAATAATAATTGTCTAATGAAAATATCGTTGGATTTAAATGTTTATAGTTATTAGAAATACGCTTTAAAAGTGTAGTTTTTCCAGAGCCACTGCCTCCGCATATTCCAATAATCATCTGACTTGATATTCAAATTTAACATTACCAGCTTTATTCAACTGACCTAAATTGAATGTATAGATTCTATTTTGCAATTTAAAAATAAAATCATTTTTATTTTCATCAAAAATAAATCTACTTGGATTGAATAATAATTGAGGTGAATAATTAGTTGAAATAACTTCCATTGTTTTATCAAAAGGAATCAATTTCACAACTGGTTGAATTGTATTTTCTAATTTTATTGCTAAACCTTCATTCAACGCCATTACTCCAAATTTTAAAGTTTGTTTAGAAGCTGAAATGGATGAATGTCCTATTAAATCCCATTTATCTTGATTAAAAACATACGATTGTAAATCTTTAGAACTTCCTTCATTTTTAATGCCCGAAAGATAAAATTTACCATTAATATGCGTTAAAACCGATTTTTCAATTGAATTTTCATTCTTCAGATAATTTTTACCATCTGTTCCAAAACCGACATTTTCAATCATATCAAATTTACCATCTAAATCAGGAAGAAATGTTGAAATTTTTGACTCAACACGCGTATTGAATTCTTTTACAGTAAACCCATCTTTCTTTTTTTGATTATCTCTAGTGGCAAAATATATTTGTTCGTTTGTTGAACCAACAAAAAACCATCCGTTTGTAAGTTTATCTTTAATTGCTTGTTCACTAGTCTCTCCAATTATTCCTGTATATACTGTTAAATTGTGATGAGTCATTGAAGCAGCAATATCTATGTATTTTTTATCTTTTTTATTATGATATCTGAAAACATGAATAAGTGCTTTATCTGTATTTATGATGTCAATTAAGGTCAAATCTTCTTGCGTCAATGGAAATAATTTTTTGACAGCATAATATAAATCAGTAGCTGAAGATTTAACGGTTCCAGCAGTATTTATTTGACTGTAAGCATATTTCCCATCGATCATCGTTAAATTATCCAGAAAATAGATGTACCTAGCATTTTCTCCAGAAATTAAATAACTTGTTTTATTTACTGGGTTGAAACTTTCTTTCCACATAAATGTGCTAGTCGATTGTTTTCCCACAAATGTTAAGAAAACTTTCATCGACTTCCAAGATTGATCTCTATTAACCAAAAATGCACCATTTCCTTTCCATTCAACAAGTTCATAAAATGGAAATGTTTCTGCAGGAATATCGATTACTGATTGTGCGAATATAAATCCTTGAAAAATAAAGGAAATTACTAAAAGTATATGTTTCATTTAAAATTTGCTTTGAACTGCTAAAATAATGCTTATGTTGAATATTTAGTAAGGGATTAATAAGAATTAATCAACACTCAACTAAAAAACGGATTTACTCGTGTATTATTTTAATGATTTCTTAAGTAGAAATGTATAAAACAATAAACATTTCTATTAAAAATGTAATATATTATTTAATAAATAAGTAATTTTCAATTCAAGATTCTATTTCAAGCTATTAAAATTTAAATATTATGACCTTTAAGATATTTTCTCTTTTCTCTTTTTTATTCGTTAGCAACTCATTTTTTTCACAAATTTCAAATTTTGGGTTGCCAATTAGTTATAAAGATAAATTCTCAAAAACAAAAGAATTTTATCAAACACCTATAGTAAATGCAGCTGATCAAATATTATTAGATGAACATGAACAAAAATTAAATGGTTTAAAAATGTATCGTTTTGGAAAAGAATTTCCGGTTTCGATAGATTTAATTTCGGAGAGTAAAAAGACTATATTACATAATGGTGATTGTGTTTATCAATTTGGAATCGAGTGCAAAGATGCCATTTCAATCAATGTCATTTTTGATCAATTCAAATTAGGCAAAGGTGTTCGCGTTTATTTAGCAGATGTGAATGAGAAATCTTATGATGGTGCTTACACTAGTTTAAACAATAATTCATCCAATATATTAGGAACAGATTTGATTTATACTCAAAAAGCTATTATTGAAATATTTGTTCCAAAAGAAAGTATTGGTAAATCAATCTTACATTTAGGAACAATAGTTCACGGTTATAGAGATTTAAATCAGTTAGCAAAATCTTTAAATTCATCAGGCTCTTGTGAAATTGATGTTAATTGTCCGCTAGGAGCAGGATGGGAAAATCAGCGTAATTCAGTTGCTATGATGGTAAATGGAGGTGGATTTTGTACTGGTTCATTAGTGAATAATACTTCAGGAACTGTGATACCTTATTTTTTAACTGCTAATCATTGCGGAACTTCTGTTGCTTCTGTTGTTTTTCGTTTTCGCTGGGAATCTCCCGCAGGACAAGTTGACTGTGCGACATCAGCTCCTTCAGTGAATGGACCAGATACTATGAATATTAACGGTGCCATTTTAAGAGCAAATAGTGCAAATTCAGATTTCCTTTTAGCAGAATTGAACTCCGCTCCAAATCCAAATTGGGGAATTTATTACAACGGATGGGATCGTTCTGGAATAGCAGCAACACAATTAACTGGAATTCATCATCCTGCAGGAGATATTAAGAAAATCTCTAGGGACAATAGTACAGCTGTAGAAAGTACTTGGACTGGAACACCATTAAATAACCATTGGAGAGTTCCATCTTGGGACGAAGGTGTTACAGAAGGAGGTTCTTCTGGTTCACCTTTATTTGATGAAAATCATAGAACAATTGGACAATTACATGGAGGAGGATCTAGTTGTGGGTTAGCTCCTGCTCAACTCTGGGATGATTATGGAAAATTTTCTATTTCTTGGGAAGGTGAAGGATCAAATTCTAATAGATTAAGGAATTGGTTAGATCCATCAAATCTTGGAAGTTTATTTATTGATGGGCTTGATCCATTGGTTCCAAATGCGTTATTAGATGCAGGTTTAAATTCCCCTGAAAACGTAAATGGTAATATTTGTGGAACGACTACTTTAACTCCCAAAATTACAATTTCAAATTCAGGATCAACAACCTTAACTTCAGTTGATATCAATTACGGTTTTGATGGTGTTACGAACTTAACATATAATTGGACTGGTTCACTTTCAACATATCAAACTGAAACAGTTACTTTGCCAAATTCAACATTAACATCCGGTAATCATAGTTTTTCAGCATATGTTACAAATCCAAATGGAGGTATTGATGAAAACATCAATAATGATTTAATTTCTGATAGTTTAAATATTATTATAGATGGTGAAATCGACACATTAAATTTAACGTTAGATGAATATGGAAGTGAAATAACATGGAATTTAAAGGATGTAAATTCTGAAATTATTTATTCTGGAGGGCCGTATTCAGACGCTGCTTCTTGTGTTACAACTTTAGTTAAAATTCCTATGTGTTTGAATTATGGATGTTATGATTTTACAATAATAGACGATGTTTTTGGAGATGGGTTGAGTACAACAGGATGTGAGGGAAGTTATACAATCACCCGACCAGATAATACAGTGGCAATCGAGTTATTAGTTGAAGACGCAAATTTCGGTGCCTCAAACACTAAAAACTATTGTATTGCAGATAACCTATCATTAGATGAATTATATCAAAAAGAGCAAATTCTCATTTACCCAAACCCAACTTCAACTGAAATAACTATTGATACGAAATATTTAAATCCAACCAAAATTGAAGTTATGTCTATAATTGGTCAAACTATTTCATCAAATACAGATGTCTCTAACCTAACAAAAATAGATGTTTCTAATTTCTCAAAAGGTATATACTTAGTGAAAATCACCTCAAAAACTGGAGTGATTTTGAAAGAGGTTTTTGTGAGATAGGGCTGGGGGAATTTTGGATTATTGATTTTGAATTTTGAATTGGTTGCGCTTCAAGCTGAAATACATATTAAATGTTCTGACTAATTTTTAGATTTTATTTATAGTTTTGAAGCAATTTACCTCAGGATTTCAAATCCAACGGAGCAGATCTTATTTCGTAGTGAAAGGATACGCTAAAACGAGAACAAATTATACAAAAAAATCTAATTTCTAACAGCGAAACTTGTCCCGATTTATCGGGAGCGATCTAACAGCGAAGCGGTTCTAATGTCTACCCTTCCTTCAACGTTCGCATCACAAAAGAAGTTTGTACATTAGCTATATTTGGGATTGTTGCCAATTTATTTCTTAAAAATTGCTGGTATTCTTCCATGTCAGCGACTTCTATGTATAATAAATAATCGATGTTTCCGGCAATATGGTGACAAGAAACCACTTCTTCTAATTCAACAATTGATTGCTCAAATTGTTCAATGAGTTCTAGGTTGTGAGATTTTAAAGATGTTTGGCAATAGACTTGTAAACCTTTACCTATTTTTTTTCGATTAATTTTGGCACTATAACCTACGATTACACCTCTTCGTTCCAATCTTTTAATTCGCTCAAATGTTGGTGTTACTGTTAAACCAATTTTTGAGGCAATTTCTTTGGTTCCTAATTTAGAATTAGACAAAAGTAACTGTATTATCTGTTGATCAATCTGATCTATAAATTCTTCCATTTTCTAGCTATTTCTAATTAATAAGATCTATTTTCTAAATATATTATAAATATTAGAATTATAATCTTTAATTAAAGCAATTAATAATTTTTTTAATTATTAAGCAACCCCCTCAAATACGTTTCGTTATATATTTAACAATGAAGTTACAATTTTAAATTCTAGATAAATTTTTGAACTTCTATTAAATTAATTATTATGAAAAAAATATTCGCACTACTAATTATTAACATGGCATTCACCGGCAATGCACAAGTTACAGGAGCTACTTTACCAGAAAATAACAATGGAAGTATTCAACTTGATACAACAGGAAAAAATCTAAAAAGTTGGATTTTATATAAAGTGGAAAATCATACAACTGGACCTATGATGAGTTATAATGAATTACTAATGGATTCTCTACCTATAGGTAATTACTGGTTGCTCGGCACTTCTAAAGATCCAAATTATCCATTTAATTATTGCTTTGAAGCGCAATATTCAATCGGAGTTAAACCTTCAAATCCATGTCCAACTTCAAACAATTTGAACATCTTTTATTTGATAGATTCATTGCCAAATGGACCAAAATTAGATTACTTCTGTGCACAACCATCATCAAACATTTTATATCAGGATCTA
>CALPRR020000013.1 GCA_943326025.2 Candidatus Kuenenia stuttgartensis
CGATTTTATTTTATCAAAATCTGGATTTCTAAATGCTGACCATTCAGTAGCAATTAATAAAGCATCTGCATTATCCAAAGCATCATATTGATTTTTAGCATAACTGATTTTATCTCCAATTACACCTTGCACATTTGACATTGCTTCAGGATCGTAAACCTCAACTTGTGCTCCTGCATTTAATAATTCCTCAATAATATATAAAGCTGAAGCTTCACGAATATCATCAGTATCCGGTTTAAATGCCAATCCCCAAATTGCAAATTTCATTCCTCTAATATCACCGAAGTAATTTTTAACTTTTGGAACAATTGTTACTTTTTGTTTTTCATTTACATCTAAAACACTTTGGATAATCTCAAAATTATATCCAACTTGTTTTCCACTTTTCAATAAAGCACTAACATCTTTAGGGAAACAACTTCCTCCAAATCCAATTCCTGGATATAAAAACTTATGACCAATTCTTGAATCTGAACCAATTCCTAAACGTACTTTATCTACATCAGCTCCCACCAATTCACAGAAATTTGCAATTTCATTCATGAAGGTAATTTTTGTTGCTAAAAACGCATTCGCTGCATATTTTGTCAACTCAGCAGATTTTTCATCCATTATGATTAAAGGATGTCCGTCTCTAATAAATGGTTTATATAATTCTTCCATGATTTTAACTGCACGTGGATCTGACGTTCCAATAACAACTCTATCAGGATTTAAAAAATCATCAATAGCAAATCCTTCTCTTAAAAATTCAGGATTCGAAACGACAGCAAATTCAACAGACGCATGCTTTTTAATCGCTGCCTCTACTTTATCTGAAGTACCAACAGGAACAGTCGATTTGTCAACAATCACTTTATATTCAGTCATTATTTGACCCAACTTATCAGCAACATTCAAAACATAACTTAAATCAGCTGATCCATCTTCACCCGGAGGCGTTGGCAAAGCAAGAAAAATAATTTCAGCAAAATCTACTGCTTCTTTTAAATTAGTCGTAAACTGAATTCTTCCTTCTTTAATATTTCTTTCAAAAACAACGTCTAAGTGAGGTTCATAAATTGGAACTTCACCATTACGCATTCTTTCTACTTTTTCTTCATTTATATCAACACATATAACTTGATTTCCTGTTTCAGCAAAACAAGTTCCTGAAACTAAACCAACATATCCTGTGCCTATAACTGCAATTTTTTTCATAGTGTGAACAGCCTTGTAAAATTACAAGTTAAATTAATTTTTACTTTTTATAAATTCTGCAACAGAGTTACAAATAATATCTAAATGTTCTTGTTTCATTTCCGTATGAATCGGTAAAGAAATTACTCTTTCAGTCAACCAATCAGTAATCGGTAAAACTGTTGAAGAACTTCCAAAAGATTCAAACATTTTTTGTCTATGAGCTGGAACAGGATAATAAATCATAGAAGGAACACCTCTTTCTTCTAAAAATTTATTCATTTCATCTCTGTTTAACCCTTCAACTTGCAACGTATACTGGTGAAACACATGAGTTGAATTTTCAGCTCTTACAGGTGTTTTTAATTGAGGGAATTGAGCAAAAAATTGATCGTAATAATTTGCGACTTCATTTCTTGAAGCATTATACGTATCTAAATTTCTTAATTTGATTCGTAAAATTGCTGCTTGAACACTGTCTAAACGTGAATTACAACCAACTACATCATGGTAATATTTTTTACTTTGACCATGATTTGAAATCATCTTAATTTTAACTGCTAATTCAGAATCATTCGTGAAAATCGCTCCTCCATCACCATAACAACCTAAATTTTTTGAAGGGAAAAAAGATGTACAACCAATTGTTCCAATTGTACCCGATTTTACAGTTTCGCCATTTGACAAAGTGTAATCACATCCAATTGCTTGTGCGTTATCTTCAATAACAAACAAATTATGTTTTTTAGCAATTTCCATAATTTGATTCATCGGTGCTGCTTGACCATATAAATGAACTGGAACAATTGCTTTCGTGTTTTCAGTAATTGCAGCTTCAATTTTTGAAGCATCAATACAATATGTATCTGGATTTACTTCTACAAATACAGGCTTTAACCCTAAAAGAGCCATCACTTCAGTTGTTGCGATGTACGTAAAAGATGGTGTGATAATTTCATCACCTGGTTTTAAACCAAGTGCCATTAATGCAATTTGCAAAGCATCTGTTCCATTTGCACATGGAATAACATGTTTCACTTCCAAGTAATTTTCAAGTTCTTTTTGAAAAGCAGCTACTTCAGGACCATTTATAAATTGAGCATTTTCAATCACACTCATAATAGCCGTATCTATTTCAGACTTAATGTTTTGGTATTGAGCTACCAAATCAACCATTTGTATTTTATCCACTTGAATTTTATTTTCTTGCATTATACACCAATAAAAAAGGGTAAATATACATATTTCAATCGGAAAATTCGATTTTTTTAAACGTTAATTAAAGTCAATTTAAAATTGAACAACTTAAGTTTCTAAGTTCTTAATTACTTTACAACGATGTGAAAACATGCTTGATTAACTTCATAAGTCACCCAACATTTTTCGTTTAATTTAAATTCAATTAATGTCTCTGCTAAAATATCTTTCAAACAATTAATTTCAGCAAATGTTGGTTGATCATTCGATAAAAATTCATCATAAGCTATATCAAAAGCTGTTCCATGTAAATGAGCACTAAACTTTGTTGCATTAGCATTTCGTTTTCGGAGTCTTTTTACTGATTGATTCGTTCTTAATGCTGATGTTATAATAAATCTTGCATCTTGCATTTTAGTGTTTACCATTTTTTTTTGAAAAGCCAAACCAATTTCATCTAACAATTTAACTGCTGAAGGAATTAAAAAAGGATAGCTATAAAACATAGTGTCCACTATGTAAAAAGAATTGCTTTTTAATTCTACCAACTTCGCATTTTTTATAAGCGAATTAATTGTGTGTGTTTTTGTTAAAATACCAATACCATTTTTATAAGAATCTCTAATATAATCATGTATTCGATCATTCAAAATCGAATAATGTAGAACTGAATCTTTACATTCAACTTCTTCTTCAACAGTTTCATCTGTATAATGCGCTAAT
Organism: Candidatus Kuenenia stuttgartensis; assembly: GCA_943326025.2. Classification (GTDB taxonomy): domain Bacteria; phylum Bacteroidota; class Bacteroidia; order Flavobacteriales_D; family Crocinitomicaceae; genus CAIUKX01. The sequence continues at coordinate 3,103 of CALPRR020000013.1, forward strand.
TGAAAATCAGTAAAGACATTTGCATTTAAAATCTCCCCACTTCCAAAGTAGGAAAGGAAAATAACAATAGGAAAAAACGATATGACAAAATACTTTTTCAACCAATAAAAATCTGTAAGATTTATGCCATTCACTAATTGGCCTTACAATAATTGAAAACTACACATTAATCAATATATAATTCACACTATTCGTTTACTTTTTTCAACACTCTGTTATTCAATAAATTATTTTCATCATTCTTTGAAGTTAATTTTTCAGCGTTGAATATTCATTATCAATTATTTCGCTAATTAGAAAAAAGCAATTACTTTTGATTCATATGAAACATAAAATAGTATTATCCTTCATTTTTCTTTTATTATCTCACTTCGCTTTTAATCAACGAAATGTTAAAGATTCAATAATTGCAACACCTTGGGTAGCGATTCATTATGGTGCAAATTGGACACAAAACGATTTAGCTTTGAGGTATGGTTTTTTGAATCATGTTGGGGTTTTGGGAGGATATAAAACAAGTAAAAATTTATTTTTAGGAATTGATGCTAATTTTATTTTTGGACGAGATATAAGGATAAATGGACTTTTCGATGGGCTTGTTGATTCGTATGGGAACATAACTGATATGAACGGCGACATTGCTAAAGTTGCCGTTTATGCGCGTGGAATAAATGTTAATCTTGCAATCGGTAAAGTATTTCCAATACTTAGTCCAAATGCTAATTCTGGAATTTTTGTTCATGGTGGTCTAGGATTTTTAGGACATAAAACAAGAGTGGAAACGCAAGATCAAGTTGTACCTTCAATAGAATTAAAATATAAAAAAGGATATGATCGTTTGTCTATGGGGCCAAATTTACATGAATTTGTCGGTTATGCTTTAATGGCTAATAGAGGATTAATTAACTTCTATGGTGGATTTTATGCTCAGCAAGGATTTACGAAAAATATGAGAACCGTATTTTTTGACCAGCCTGAAATTCCTGTATCAAAAAAAACGATGATAGATCTTCAATTTGGTTTTAAAATTGGATGGTTTATTCCTATCTACAAAAGATTACCAAAAGAATTTTATTTCGATTAATATGCATTTTCTATACAATTTAGGAATAAGATTTTACTCAATTTTTATTTTAATTGCCTCTTTTTTCAATCCAAAAGCAAAAGAATGGATTGATGGAAGAAAGAATTTCTTTAAGAGGTTACCAGAATTAAAAAACGATAATATCTATTGGTTTCATTGTGCTTCTTTAGGTGAATTTGACCAAGCTTTACCAGTTATTAATTTATTGAAAGAAAAAGATTCAAGCATTTTTATTTTAGTTACTTTTTTTTCCCCATCAGGATATTTACATTTTCACAAGCGTAAACACCAAGCTGATTTCGTTTGTTATTTACCTTCAGATACGCCGAAAAACGCCAAGAAATTTATCGCTTATTTTAACCCGAAAAAAGTATTTTTTGTGAAATATGAATTTTGGGCAAATTATATTTTCGAAGCAAAAAAAAATAGAACACAACTTTTTTCCTTGAGTGCAATTTTTAGAGAAAAGCAACACTTTTTCAAACCTCAAGGTCGTTTTTTTAGAAAAATTTTGAGACAATTTGATTTCTTTTATGTTCAAGATAATCATTCTAAAAAATTACTACTTTCAATTGGTATAGATCAATCTATCGTTTCAGGAGATACTCGTTATGACCGAGTGTTAGAAAACAAAAATCAGCTTGAACCAAATCTTATTCTAGAGGATTTCTTGAAAGGTGAGAAGGCTTTTATCATAGGAAGTTCTTGGCCGGAAGATGAACAAATTATTTTACCATTCATCAATTCTGATCAAATTAATCAAAAGGTAATTATTGCACCTCATGATATTAGCGAAAAACACGTAGACGTAATTTCAAACGAACTGACAGTTAAATATATTCGATTCACTTCTTTATTAAAAGGCACCAAAATAACAGATGAAAAGGTTATCATAATTGATACAATCGGTCATTTAACCAATGCCTACAATTATGGAAATATTGCCTATGTTGGTGGTGGTTTTTCAGGAAGTCTTCACAATATATTAGAGCCAACTGTTTTTGGATTACCTGTGATTTTCGGTCCTAAATTCTCAAAATTTCCAGAAGCTCAAACATTTATTGATTTTGGAAATGGTTTTAGTATTAATGACTCAGACTCTTTCTTGAATACATATATAGAGGTTTTTCAAAATTATTCAGCTACTCAAGAGAAGACTTTTGAAATTATTCAATTGAACAAAGGTGCATCCTTAAAGGTAATTAATCATTTATCCGAAAAATTTTAATCTAACGTTTACCTTTGTTAATCGTAAAATTTTCATTACTTGTAAGCTTTATTCATTTTTTTTTCATTATATTTGAATACTATCATTATTCATGTCGACTGAAAAAACATATCATAAAATTGACTCAATTCTTGTATCAGAGAGTGAAAATGATTCTATTATATATCGTTTATATGAAAACAATATTTTCCACGTAATCGTTAAAGAAGGGGAAAAAGTAACTATGGAAATGGTAAATGAAGGTTATGCATTTCTAGAAAATTATGGTAGCGGTAGATTTTATAATATTTATGAATTCAAATCATTTGCCGACGTTGATCCAGATGTGAGAGAATGGTCATCAAGTGAAATTGATGTTAAATATACTGTTGTTGATGCAATTGTTATAAATAGCATTGGCCAAAAAATTCTAGCTGACTTTTATTTGAAAATTAATAAACCAAAGCAACCTACTAAAATTTTTACTTCTATAGACAAAGCTATAGAATGGGTAAACTTTAAAATTGAGTTGGATCAAGGTTAACTTTTTGTTTCTTCTATAGCCTCTATAATTATTGTAGCAGCTTTTCTAATTTCATTTTCTGTAATTGTTAAAGGAGGTGATAACCTAAAACTGTATGGATGTGAAAGAAACCAAAAACTAATTAACCCTTTTTCCAAACAACGCTTCACTACTTTTTCAACTCTTTCAAAAGATTCCATATCAAACGCGAACATCATTCCAATTCTTCGAATCTCTTTGATTTCTTCATTTGAATTCACTAATTCTTCTAAAAGTTTTCCTAATCGTTCTACTTCACTAAAATCAATTTCAGTCGCCATTACTTCCAAACAAGCCAAAGCGCTTGCACAAACAACCGGATGCCCTCCAAAAGTTGTAATATGTCCTAACATTGGATTATATGTAAATTCATACAAATTTTCTTTTGATGAAACTAATGCCCCAATTGACATTCCTCCACCCAATGCTTTTCCTAATGTTAAAACATCTGGTACAATATCAAAATTTTCAAATGCAAACAATTTTCCTGCCCTTCCCATTCCACATTGAATTTCATCGAAAATCAATAAAGCACCAACTTCTGTACAACGATTTCTTAATGCTACTAAAAAGTCAATCGTAGGAACTCTAACTCCTGCATCCCCCTGAATTGTTTCGATGATAACTCCTGCTGTTTTCTCAGTAATTTGATCTAAATCTTCAATCGAATTAAATGTCAAAAAGCGAACATCAGGCAATAATGGACGAAATGCTTGTTTTTTGACCTCATTTCCAGAAACAGACATTGAACCATGAGTAGATCCATGATATGAACCTCTAAAAGAAACTAATTCTGTTCTTCCAGTAACACGCTTCGCTAATTTTAAAGCTGCTTCATTTGCTTCAGTACCTGAATTTACTGTATAAACACAATTTAATTCCTTAGGTAATAAACTTGCTAATTTTTTAGAAAAATTTAATTGAGAATCTTGAATGAATTCTCCATAAACCATCACATGCAAATAACTATCAATTTGATTTTTAAGTGCCTCAACAACTTTTGGATGACGATGACCAATATTATTCACGGCAACACCAGCAATCATATCCATGAATGCTTTTCCTGATTTGTCGTAAATATAAATCCCTTCTGCTCTTTCAACTTCAATCATGTAAGGAGATTGATTTGTTTGGCCTTGAAATTTTAAAAAATCATCTGTAGCATTCATCTGTAAAAACTTTGTTGAAAATTATAGCTAAAAATAAAAAATGCACCACGAATGTAGTGCATTTAATAACTCCTAAAAGTATTATTTTTTTCTTTGAATCACTTTTAATGCAGCGTCAACAACATTTTGAGTGTCAATTCCATATTTCGTCATTAACTCCATTGGTGTTCCACTTTCTCCAAAAGAATCATTCACTCCAACATATTCTTGTGGCACCAAATCATTTTGAATTAAGACTTGTGCAACTGAATCTCCTAAACCACCATTGATCATATGCTCTTCAGCTGTAACAACACATCTTGTTTTAGCAACAGATTTCAAAATCGCTTCTTTATCCAATGGTTTGATTGTATGCATATTGATCAATTCAACTGAAATACCTTGTGCTTCTAAAACTTTAGCAGCCTCAATAGACTTCCATACTAAATGACCACATGCAATAATCGTAACATCTGTTCCTTCTAAAATTGTATCTGCTTTACCAATCACAAATTTCGCATCAGGTTTCACGAAAATTGGCATAACTGGTCTACCAAAACGTAAGTAAACTGGGCTATCGTAATCAGCAATTGCAATTGTAGCTTGTTTAGTTTGATTAAAATCACATGGAACAATTACCGTCATGTTCGGTAACATTTTCATCATTCCAATATCTTCCAATATTTGATGTGTTGCTCCATCTTCTCCTAATGTTAAACCTGCATGAGAAGCACAGATTTTTACATTTTTCTTAGAATAAGCAACTGATTGACGAATTTGGTCATAAACTCTTCCTGTAGAAAAGTTAGCAAACGTTCCTGTGTAAGGAATTTTACCTCCAATTGTCATACCTGCAGCCATACCAATCATATTCGCTTCAGCAATCCCAATTTGGAAAAAACGCTCTGGAAATTCTTTTAAGAAAGCATCCATTTTCAAAGACCCAGTAAGATCTGCACATAAAGCAACTACGTCTTTATTGATTTTCCCTACTTCCAACAGACCTTCACCAAAACCTGAACGAGTGTCTTTGTTTCCTAATACTTCAATTTCAATCATGATTCTTTATTATAAATTTATAGAAGATGTTTTATTCGATGTTACTCTAAAATCTTTTTCAATTGTGTTTGAAGATGATTTCAGATTTTTTTCTCTGTATACAATTCGGTATGCACCTGGCTGTAATTGCCAATAACCTGATTTAGTTTCTTGATCTAAATTGCAAACCCATTCAAATGTTCCGTCTTCTTTTACAACGAAAACTTGACCAACAATTAAATGTGCTGTTTTATAACTTAAATAACCTGGCGCCATAACATCTACAGATGCTGTACTACTTTGAGTCACATCAACGTCGGCATAAGTTCTGGGCAAGGTTAAAATTTCTAATTTATATTTCCCAACAATGTATTTATCGGTCGTATTTATTTGCTGAACATTAATTGTAGAAGTTGATCCTGATTGCATCACTCTTGTTTCAACATGATATGGTTTATATGCATTCAAAAAACGAACTTTGATATATCCTTGAGGTGCATCAACAACAATCGTATTGTGTGTGTTTTTTAAAATCGTGATTCCTTTTTTCTCGATTTTAGGTAATGTATTCACAATCAAATCATATTTATACTTTGGATCCATCACTAAAGTGTCCGGATTTCCGTATTGATTTATCGTATGCTCAAAAGTATATAACAACCTTTTAGTTCCAGCTTCATATAAAAACATTGTGACATCCGTTTCCTTAGGATTTTTTGAAATATCATTTAAATTGATCTGAACCGTCGTATTTAATAATGCTTTTGAAATGACAGATTTCAAAACCGTTTTAAAAGCTCCCTTTGTTTCTGCGTCTGAATAAGCACCAATACAATTAAACTTTTCAAGGTATGATAAATCCAATCCTAAACCAATCACAAAAGGTGTAATTTTAACTCCTTTGTCTTTCAATTTTTGAGCTATTATACAAGGATCATTGTCACAAGCTTCAAGTCCGTCGGTAATTAAAATAATAATATTACGAGTCGTTGCATCTGGAAAATCTCCTGCGGCAGCTTCCAATGAACGTGCAATTGGTGTCGTCCCTTTAGCAACAATTGATAAAATTCTATTTTTTACCCTAGTATAATTATCTTCACCAAAAGGAACTTCTAACTTTGTATCATTACAATCTTGAAAAGTTGCTGTAATTGCAGATTGATGTCCGTAAACTCGAAGTGCAATTTCTAAATTAGGCGTACCTGTTAAACTATCAACCGCTTGTGCTAATAGTTCTTTTGCCGCCTGAATTCTCGTTTGTGTTTCATCCCATTTTGCATTCATACTATTTGAAGCATCCAAAATAAAAAGGATACGTGTTTTTTCTTGTCCAAAAAGAATTGAACTAAAAAAAATAAAAAGTATGAAAATGAAATTCTTCAAATTAATAATCGCCTAATGTTTCTTCTAACTGGTTTAAAGCAATTTCTAATTGTTCAGCATTTGGCGCAACCCCATGCCATTTATGAGAACCTACCATGAAATCAACACCTTGACCCATTTCTGTTTTCATAATGATCATAATTGGTTTACCATTTCCTGTCATTGATTTTGCTTTTGCTAATGTTGATTTCAATTCATCGATATCATGTCCGTCAACTGAAAGTACTTCCCAACCAAAAGCTTGCCATTTTTGAGAAAGATTCCCTAAAGACAAAACATCTTCAACATCTCCATCAATTTGGCGACCGTTGTAGTCAATTGTAGAAATGATATTATCTACTTTATTTGCACTTGCATACATTGCAGCTTCCCAAATTTGACCTTCTTGTAATTCACCATCACCATGTAAAGTGTAAACGATTGATTTATCACCGTTTAATTTTTTTGTTTGACATGTTCCAAGAGCATTTGATAACCCTTGACCTAAAGACCCTGATGCCATTCTGATACCTGGTAATTTTTTATCTGTAGAAGGGTGACCTTGTAAACGTGCAGACATTTTTCTAAACGTTCCTAATTCAGCTGCTGGAAAATATCCTGCTCTCGCCAATACACTGTACCAAACTGGAGAAATATGACCATTTGATAAATAGAAAACATCTTCTCCAATTGCATCCATTGAAAAATTTGAAGCATTGTGATTCATTGCATCAAAATACAAAACAGTTAAAAAATCTGTACATCCTAATGATCCTCCTGGGTGACCTGAATTAACGGCTGAAACCATTCTTACAATATCTCTTCTTACTTGTGATGCAATTCTTTTTAGTTCTAATGTTTCCATTTTTTATCGTTTTCTACTTGTATTTTACAAATTTAGTTTTTTAATTATTAATAGACATTAAAAAAAATTAAGAAAAAAATTTTAGCTTCGTGCAACTATTTATATCAAAAATGAGTTTTAAATTATATTAAACATAAATTACTAAATGAAAACACTTTTACAAACATTGACATTCTTGGTCATTAGCTTTAGTTCTTTTTCCCAAAAAAGCACTCAAATTTCTGATAAAGAGGTAGAAGAAATTATCTACAACAATAAAAAAAATAACTTAGAAAAGTATCATAACATTGAAAGTCATTTTATTTTTGGACTTGAAGGCGACATTTCTAAAGCTGATCTTTTAATCAATCTTTTATCAGAAAACAAGCTAATAATTAATAGCTCTATCGATGATAAGTCAAGAAGTTTGATAGTTGTTACAAACAAAACTAAAGAAAATGAAATTATTGAATTTATTAAAAATATAATTTATTCAAATGCCTACAACATTTCATCTTTCAATGAATTATTCTATAAAAAATAACATGAAAACTTCAAAATTAAAATTAAACAAAAACCTATTTTATAGTATCTCATTGTTATTTACAACATTGAGTGTTTTTGCTGCTCCTGTAAATGATGATCCTTGCAATGCTACTCCTTTAACCGTAAATGGTGTATGCAACTCACAAAATTTCACAACTGTTGGTGCAACAGCTTCATCAATTGCAGATCCAAGTTGTGCTGGATCATCTTTTTTAGATGTTTGGTTTACAGTTGTTGTTCCAGCTAATGGAACTCTAACAATTGATTCTCAAGCCGGAAGCATGAGTGATTCAGGTATGGCTTGGTATACAGGACCTGATTGCAATAATTTAACTGAAATTTATTGTGACGATGATGGAGGTACAACTTCAACTTTAATGTCTATGATTAGTTCAAATACTTTAACACCCGGAGCTATAATTTATGTAAGGTTTTGGAGATATACAGGTACTGGTACTTTTGGTATATGTGCTTCGACACCACCAGCAATGCCAGCATGTGGTTCAAACCCATTAGCTAGTGATAACTGTAATAATGCACCTTCGATTTGTAATATTGATGGATACTGTGGAAATACATCAGCCTCATATACTGCAACTTCAGGTTGGTCACAAATGACTTCAGTATTTTGTAGTGGTCTTCAAAATGATTCATACATTAAATTTGTTGCCGATTCGACAGCAATCGCATTTTATGTTTGGCAAACTTCCAGTCAAAATGGCGACGGTATTCAAATGATGGTATATTCATCTACAAACTGTGGAAGTGGTGCAGTTACTGATTATGGTTGTTTCGGTCAAATTTCACCTTCAAACAATCCTAGTTTAGTTACTGCCACAGGTTTAACACCTGGACAAACATATTATATCATTATTGATGGTTATGCAGGTGATGTTTGTAACTATGTCATTGGATTACCTCAAGGAAGTGGTGGAATTGCATTACCTGCGAATATTACTCCCGCTGTTTCAAATATTTGCCTTGGCCAATCTGTAAACTTAACTGCATCTGGTGGAAGTGGCACATTTGATTGGACATCCTCTCCAAATGTTAGTGAATTAAATTCAACAACTGCATCTAATGTTATTGCTACTCCAACTTCGATCGGAACAAGCGTATATGTAATAACAACAACTTCTGGTCCTGCTGCATGTCCAAATTCAAATACAGATTCTGCTTTTGTATATGTAATGTCAACACCTTCTGCAGGAAATGGAATAACTGATACAATATGTGCATTATCAAGTTCAACTGTATTAGGTGCAACAAGTAATGGTGGTGTAACATGGACTATTCAAAGTGGTGCGGGAACTTTAACAAATGCAAATACACTTACACCTACCTATAATTCCGTTATTGCTGATGAAGGTAATCATGTTATTTTAGATATGACTGTTACAGGTTGTGGAGGTACAGCAATTTCTCACGATACTATATATGTTTTACCAAGGCTTTATGCTAATATTAATGGAAACTTTTCTTACTGTCCAAATCAAGGAACCACTATGTTAAGTTTACCTGATTCAAGTTTATTAGATTCAGCTGAATGGAAATTAAATGGAAATATTATTCGTACCGGATTTACAGCAAACTTAACTGTCGGTACTTACAATGTTACTGTCTATGGAATAGGTAGTTTATGTACAAAAGACACTACTATTACAATTACATACACTTTATCACCAGTTCAATTAGTTTATACTGGAGGAGTTGACTGTAATGACAGTTCTGTCGTATTAAACCAAAATATCGGTGGTCCACTTGGTCAATGGACTTGTATAAATAACTCAGGTGTAACTTTTACACCTCCAAATAATATTTCAACAACAGTTCATGTTCCTAGTTATGGTGACTATCAATTTGTATTTACAGAGCCAGTTTGTAATGAAGATGATACTGTTACAATCAAATTTAGACCAGATCAATATGTAGATTTATTTACTGAATTAAAGATTTGTAGTGGATCAGAACAAGAAATACAATCATTCCCTTTTCCTGATTACGCTCAATACATCACAAATTATATTTGGACAAAACAAGGAAATTCGTCTGTTATTTCAAATAATACTTCAATCAATGTAACAGAAGCTGGATATTATATTTGTACAGTAACAGGTGAATGTGCTTCTTTTTCAGATTCGACATTAATCATTGTAAAAGATTGTGACCTTCAAATACCTAATACTTTTACACCAAATGGTGATGGTGAAAATGATTTTTTCAAATTATTAACTGACGATTTAGATTTCTTTAAAACATTTAATATCTCTATTGTTAATAGATGGGGAAATATTGTAGCTGAATACAGTATTCCTGATTTTAAATGGGATGGAAAAGATAAAAATGGAAATTTAGTCGAAAATGGCGTGTATTTTTACAATATCAATTCTACAACAATTGAAGAAACGGAATTAAAAAAACAAGGATTTATTCAAGTTTTCACAGACAAATAACTGAATTAAAATAATTTCATTTAAAACGCCTCAAGAATTTGAGGCGTTTTTTTTGTTACTTTTTTATCAAAACGAATTGTTATGATATAAACCTTTAAAATTTATATCATGGCCGGAGCGAAAGAAACCCCAAGACAAAAAATGGTCGGACTAATGTACTTAGTCCTTATGGCATTGTTAGCGTTAAATGTCACAAAAGCTGTGCTTGATGCATTTGTTGCGATTGAAGATAATATTCAAAAATCTTGTATAAAGCAATTGGACCGAGGTGATTCATATATTGCTGATTTGAAATCTGAATTATCTGATCAATCAAATCCTTTAAAGACTCAAAAGGTGAATTATTTCTTAAATATTGCCAAGAAAATTGATGTTGAAACAGCAAAAAGAATCAAAGAAATCGACGATATTAAATTAACGATTTTAGAAAAAAGTGGTGAGAAAATTGATCAAATAAAAGAAAATGATCCCGAATCAATAATCTGGAAAAATTACGATCCAAAAAATCCATTACGCCCTACTCGCTTAAATTTAATGGCTATTCAAGCGAAAGATCAATACGATATACCAATGCATGAGATAATTGGAGATGAATTGACCATTATTACTGGTTCAGGTAAAGATTTATGGAAACATTATAATGAATACAGAAATAGTATTTGTCATCTTGTAGGAACATATGAAATTGGAGATAAAAAGTATTCTTTCAACCCAACGAATATTAATCAGTTTAAAGATAATAATGAATTAAACTCACTTGTTGAAAAATTAATCTCTCAAAATAAAATCAATTCAAATGAGGACAAAGAAGTATTAAAACAACTTTACACTGAACTTACTAAAAATGAACGATACAATACCGAAGAAGAAAAAAATATACATTGGATAGGAAAAACATTTGATCATTCTCCACTTGTTGCAGCGATAGCTTCGTTGACTTCTATGCAACAAGAAATCCTCACTGCAAGAGCTACTGCATTGGCTCATATAAAAAGTAAAGTTACTGTTGGTGATTATAGTTTTAATAAAGTTACAGCTTTAGCATATGGTCCTGTTTCAGTAAATCAAGGTGACAATATAGACGTGAAAGTTATGATGGCTGCTTATGATTCAGATAATCAGCCGATAGTTACATACAACGGGAATCCAATAAAAAACATTAAAGATGGCTATGGTATTGTTTCAACAAAAGCTGGTTCAGGAAATCAGATGAATTTGAATGGTACCATTTCAATTAGAAAAAAATCAGGTGAAATGAAAACTGAAAATTGGGAAACCTCTGTTGTTGTAATGAAACCTCAAGGAACTATTTCTATTCCGGCTTACAATATACTTTATAAAAATTATCCTAATGAAATTGAAGCAGTAGCTTCTGGATTTGATGAAACATTTGTATCAGGAACTGCAGGTATGAAATTCACAAAAAAAGGAAACAAATATATAGTAGATCCAGGAACTGCTAAAACTTGCAGCATAAACATTTACGGAAAAAATAAAAATGATGGTTCCAAAAAAATGCTTGGGACATTTAATTATAAAATTGCTCCATTACCAAATCCTCAACTTTATTTTGGCAATCTTTCAAATGGAAGTAGAGCAAATGTTTCAGTGATCAAAGCAATCAAGAGATTGAGAAATTCTTACGACATTTCAAGTCCTTTGAACATTGCATTTAGTACATTAGAATGGAGTATCACAATAGAAGGTACAAATTTAAAAGCTGATGGTAAAACTGATCAGCTGAATCAAAAAGCATTTGATATTCTCAAACAGGTTAGAAAAGGAAATCGAATAGTAATCACATCTAAAGCTTTAGGAGCAAAAACAGCATCTATTACAAGTTGTATTATCATTGCTGAATAATTTTGCTTCACCTAAATCAGTCAAATAGCGGTTAGAAATGATCGCTATTTTTCGTTGAACTATTTTCTTTTATATTACAATTTCTTTTTCTACCTTTAGAATGAAAAAGCAACAATAAACCGACAAGAAATGAAACAAATTGGAATAAATGGATTTGGTAGAATTGGAAGATATTTTACTCGTTTAGCTCTTGAACGAAATGATATTAACATTGCTGTTATAAATGATTTAGCAGATGTAAAAACTTTGGCTCATCTTCTTAAATATGACAGTGTTCACGGGAAATTAAATCATCCATTCTCCATTCAAGACAGTAAAATTGTTTTTGAAAATGGTAAAGAAATTCTTTTTATTAAAGAACGTAATCCTGAATTAATTCCTTGGAAGGAATATGGTGTTGAAACAGTTATAGAATCAACTGGCTTATTTTTATCTCATTCTGATGCAAGTAAACATTTAGTTGGAGGTGCAAAAAAAGTAATTATTTCTGCACCTGCAAAAACAGAAGATGTAAAAACAGTAGTTTTAGGTGTAAATGATCATTTACTAGATGCCTCAGATTTAATAGTTTCAAATGCTTCTTGTACTACCAATTCGGCAGCACCTTTAATTAAAGTACTTTTACAATTAGGAGAAATTGAATCTGCATTTATAAACACTGTTCATAGTTACACTTCTGACCAACGTTTACAAGATTCTCCACATTCAGATTTAAGAAGAGCAAGAGCTGCAAATCTTTCAATTGTTCCTACTACAACTGGAGCAGCAAAAGCTATTACCAAAATTTTCCCTGAACTAGAAGGGAAAATGGGAGGTGGTGGAATGCGAGTTCCAGTTCCAGACGGTTCTTTAACAGATTTAACAGTTGTAATGAAAAAACCATTAACAGTTGATCAAATTAATGAAGCAATGAAAATAGCAGCTAATTCTTCTTTAAAAAACATTTTAGCCTATACAGATGAACCTTTGGTTTCAATAGATATTGTTGGAAATCCTCACAGCTGCATTTATGACTCAGAATTAACAAGTGTCATAGGTAACATGGTGAAAATTGTAGGTTGGTATGATAATGAGGCAGGTTATTCTAACAGATTAGTAGAATTAGCAATTAAATTATAGTATAATTTTAAACATAAAAAAACCGAGTAAAAAGATCGGTTTTTTTATGTTTATTTATTTCAAGTAGTCTTAATTTTGTTTAAAAATCCATCCTTTAACACCAATAGTTTTTGATTCAGTTATTGCTTCTCTTTTAGAAGTATATGAACCTATACTAACTATATACATTTTATCAATTTTCCCTAATAATTTAGCATCCAAACCTTTTGCAATCATTTGATTAACAAAATTTTCAGCATTTATTTTAACAGAGAAAGAACCACCAACAATGTGATATTTTCCTTCTGATGAACTTTTTACAGGTGCAGAAACAACAGATGCTTGTTTAGTAGTTGGTTTTGGTTTATCAACAGATTTAACAGTTGGTTTCAATTCTTCTTCTGATGATGATGCTTTATCTTCCATTGCAGGAACAGAAACCTCTTCACTATTAGCTGCTGTTTCAACAACGACTGTAGAAGATGATTCTTCTAATGAAGAAATATCTTCAGTAGGTTCGATGTTTTTATTATTCTCAGCTAATTCTTTAGGTGCAACTAGCTTTGGAGCAGATATATCTCCAGAATTGTATAAGATAATTCCCAAACCACCGATAAGTCCAATAGAAATAATACTTATTGCAATAAGTATTGAAGATTTTTGATTTGGAGTTTTTTGAACAACAAAAGCTCTTTTTGGCTCTTTAACTTCTTTCTCTTTTTTGGGAGTTGGAGATGGTTTTACTTTTTCTTTAACTAATTCAGTCTTCGGAGATTCCTCTTCTTTTGTCTCTTCAGGCATACCTTTCATTGCTAATTTTTCCATTCTTTCAGATAAACGCCTTTCTCTGTCAGCTTCACGCTCAGCATTTTTAATTCTTTTAGCCTCTAATTCTGCTGGAGTTAATTCTGCTTTTGGCTTCGGTGCAACAACCGATTCTGTTTGAATTGGAGCAATTACTTCTGGAATATTTATTTCTTCTTTAATTTCTACTATTTGATCTATAGCAGATTGACTTTTTTTCTCTTTAACCTCAACTAATGGCTTTACAATTTCAGATTTTGGTAAAAAATCAGCATAATTTTCTAACAAAACTCCATCTTTCAATAATTCAATATTCCCTTCGTTTCGAACTGCAAGGATGTGTTTTTCTCCTATATTAATTTCTAAATCTTTATTTGAATTAATTGTAATTCCTTCTATGTCATTTTGATAACTTTCAGAAGTTTCTTCAGTAGAATTTACTTCTGAATCTTTACTATTAATTTTAATTTCTTGTTCTAAAGATTCTTGAATACTTTCATGCTCTTCTTTGGTTAAATCTGAATCTTCTAGTGAAATTATTTCTTCAACAATTTGGTTTGCTAGCAATTCATTTTTTATCTCTGAAGGCATTGAACCATCCCAATTTCTAAAAATAATTTCCCCAGATTTATCTTTTAAAAATGTCCCAAATTGAAACATATCATAAGATTCTCCTCTATCTAATACTGCTTGAACATCTCTTACATATTTTGATATTAAGTTTTTAGAATCATTCAATTCAAATCCTTCTTTTTCAGAAATATATGTGGCTAATTTGCCATCATCATATTTTAGAAATGGCATGAACATTATTTCACCTGTTGAGTGATTTGTTATAGTTAAAGCACCTAAATCAGGTATAATTATCGTGTTTACTTCCTTTAATAATAACAATAAGTATTTATCCATATCAGTGAAATATTAATTTTTAACGAATGGGAAAGTACAAAAATTATTTAAATAATTCAGAAAATTGAAAAGTTTCATTCAATCTAATTCCAGATGGAGTCGATTGGAGTGTACAACATTCATTGACACTGTCGTGTTCCAAAAATAAAACATATTCATTTTCAGCAGCTTTATTTAAAAATTTTGATTTTTCATCTAAAGTTAATAAAGGTCTTGTATCGTAACCCATTACATAAGGTAAAGGGATGTGACCTGTACTTGGTAATAAATCAGCCATAAACACCAATGTTTTTCCTTGATATTTAATATGCGGAATCATCATGCTTTCTGTATGTCCATCCACAAAAAGAACATCCATACCTTCAAAAACATTTTCTGTATAATCACCTTTTCGATTGATAAATTTTAACTGACCACTTTCTTGAATAGGCAAAATATTTTCAGATAAAAATGAAGCCTTTTCGCGAGCATTTGGTTCTGTTGCCCATTTCCAATGATTCTCTGTACTCCAGTAATTTGCTTTTTTGAATACTGTTTCAAATCCTGTTTGATCTTTGTTCCATTTTACACCTCCTCCGCAATGATCAAAATGTAAATGTGTCAAAAATACATCAGTAATATCATCATGCGAGAAACCTAATTTATGAAGATTTGAATCTAGACTGTCAGATCCATTTAAATGAAAATGTGAAAAAAACTTTTCTGATTGTTTATCTCCAATTCCTGTGTCAATTAATATAAGTCTATCCCCATGTTCGATCAATAAACTTCTCATCGACCAATTACAAAGATTATTTTCATCTGCTGGATTTGTTTTTTGCCACAAAGTTTTAGGCACAACTCCAAACATTGCACCACCATCTAACTTAAAATTTCCTGTATTTAAAGTGTGAATTTTCATTCGCTTATTTAATTTTATTATAAATGTATATTTTATCTGTCGAAAAACTAAATTTTTCAGTTGGTAAATAATTTATTTTTGGGGCTTTTAAACCATCTTTAAAAGATGTATTTCCAACAATTACTCTCGCCTCGTCCCAAGAATTATCTACGATAAAATGTTGCAATGTTTTACTTCCACCTTCAATAAAAACAGATTGAATATTTAATTCATAAAGGATCTTTAAAATCGAATCTGTATTCAAATCATTTAATTTTACCCATTTACAATTAGCCGTTTCTTCCGATTTTATTTTATTTAAAATAATCGTTTTCGCATCCGTATTAAAAATATTTGAATCGTTCGAAATTTTCAATTGACTATCAATTAATATTCGAATCGGATTTTTACCATTGACTTCTCTTACAGTTAAACTTGGATTATCGTTTTCAACTGTCTTTCTACCTACTAAAATTGCTTGTTCTTCAGAACGCCATTGGTGAACTAAAATTTGTGTTTCTGGTGAACTAATCCAATTTACTCCTTTCGAAGTTTCATCTCTGTTTTTATCTAGAAATCCATCTTTCGTTTGGGCCCATTTTAAAATGATGTATGGTCGTTTCTTTTCGTGAAAAGTGAAAAATCGTTTATTTAAAGCTCTACATTCTTTTTCTAAAATACCAATAACCACATCAATTCCAGAATCTTTTAATCGTTTAACCCCTTTACCTGAAACTTCTGAAAAAGTATCTAAACAACCAATTACAACTTTTTTAAAATGATGGTGTACAATTAAATCAGCACATGGAGGCGTTTTTCCAAAGTGAACACATGGTTCTAAAGAAACATAAATCGTTGCTTCTTTTAAAGAATCTTTATCTAAAACTGAATTGATAGCATTCACCTCGGCATGTGCCTGTCCATACTCACGATGATATCCTTCTCCAATAATTTTCCCATTCAACACAATTACAGAACCAACCATTGGATTAGGAGCTACATTTCCTTCTCCTAATTTAGCTAATTCAATACATCGTTGCATGAAAATTTCATCTCTCACCATAATGCGAATATACAGAATAGTATCTCTAAAATAATTGAAATAAAAAAGATAATTCATCATTTTTAAAATTCCACTATCTTCGTATTTATGAAAACATTTACACGAGAAGAAAAATTTAAACATTTATTCAGCTTACCTGTCATAGTTGCAGCACTTGGCTATTTTGTAGATATCTATGATTTATTACTTTTTGGAATTGTAAGAATTCCAAGTTTAAATAGTATGCATCTAAACCCTGATGAAGCTGGTAGCTTAATAAACAATTGGCAAATGTTTGGATTATTACTAGGCGGGATTCTTTGGGGTATTATTGGAGATAAAAAAGGAAGATTATCTGTTTTATTTGGTTCAATTTTAGTTTATTCTTTAGCTAATATTGCTTGTGGCTTTTTACCATCTGTCAGTTTCATGGATAAAACATATGCTTATGCAGGTTTAAGATTTATTGCAGGAATAGGTCTGGCAGGCGAACTTGGTGCTGGAATTACACTTGTTTCAGAATCTCTTCCTAAAGAGTTAAGAGCAATTGGAACTTCGTTGGTAGCCGGTTTTGGTTTACTGGGTGCAGTAGTTGCCAATTTCACAGTGAAACTTTCAGGTGATTGGACATATGCTTACATGATAGGTGGTGGATTAGGCTTGTGCCTATTAATATTAAGAATTGGAGTTATTGAATCAGGTATTTATAAAGATATCCATCAATCAAAAAATATTCAAAAAGGGAATTTCTTTTCATTTTTTACTAATTGGAATCGCTTTAAAAAATATATGCGATGTATTGGAATTGGTTTACCTACCTGGTTTTGTATTGGGATTTTAGCTTTCTTTTCTGACCAGTTTGGAAAAGCATTAGGTATTAGGCAGCCTGTAGATCCATCCCAAACAATTATGTGGGCATACATCGGTATCTCTGCTGGAGATTTTTTTAGTGGCTTTTTAAGTCATTGGCTAGCTTCTAGGAAAAAAGCAATTGTATCTATGATGATTTTCACATTAATAGGTGTAATTCTTTTGCTTTTTAGTGGAATCAAAAGTGTCAATTCATATTATTTTTATTGTGTTTGGCTTGGTATTGGCACAGGATATTGGGCTATGTTTGTAACTGTAGGGGCAGAGCAATTTGGAACAAATATTCGCTCTACAGCAACCACTACTATCCCTAATTTTGTTAGAGGCACAGTAATTCTTATGACATTAGGATTTAATTTCTTTAAACCAACTATAGGCGTTATTGTTACTGCCTCAATTATTGGTTTTATAGTCTTTTTTATTGGAATATATTCTACACTTACGATTGAAGAAACACATGATAAAAATTTAGACTTTACTGAATAAGCATTTAAATAAAACTAAAAAGGCCATCAAAAATTTGACGGCCTTCAAAATTTTAATCAAAAGATTAATGATTCGCTAAATAATCAGCAACTCCATCAAAACTAGCTTTCATTCCAGCATCTCCTTTTGTCCAGTTTGCAGGACAAACTTCACCATTTTCTTCGAAAAATTGTAATGCATCAACCATTCTTAATGCTTCATCAACGTTTCTTCCTAATGGGAAATTATTTACCAATTGATGCATAACAACTCCATTTTTATCAATCAAGAATAAACCTCTGTAAGCGATCATTGGACCATTTGCAGTTAATTTACCTTCCATATCGTATTCGTATTCACCAGCTAAAACACCATAAGCTTCAGAAATAGTTTTGTCTGTATCAGCTATGATTGGGTAAGTTACTCCTTGAATACCTCCTTGTTTTTTAGGAACTTGTAACCATCCCCAGTGAGATTCTTCTGTATCTGTTGAAGCAGCAACAACTTTTGCTCCTCTTGCTTCGAACTCTCCTAATTGTGCTTGAAATGCATGTAATTCAGAAGGACATACAAATGTGAAATCTTTTGGGTAAAAGAATAAAACCACTGGATTTTTTCCAATGAATTGATCTAATGAAAAATCTTTAACGATTTCTCCTCCGTTTACTACTGCAGCCGCTTTAAATGACGGTGCTTTTTTTCCTACTAAAACTCCCATGTTTATTATATTTATTATGATTATTAAAATTTACCACCCCAAATTTAACGATAAAGCATTAATTAATTATTAAGCCAACCATTAAACATTTTATTTCTTTTCATTATATAAATTATCATTGTAAGAACTGTTCGTTATCAAATCTGAAATAATTTCAGATTCAAAAACTCTTTTTATTTCTACAACATACTTTTTTTGTTTTTCTTTTAATAATTCTATTTCAATATTTTCATTATCGGAAGCTTGATCAAACGTTTTTTTATTTGGCCAAAGTGCATAACCTAAAAATAAATTTGAATCTACTTTTTGCAATCTAGAACCGAAACTACCTTCAAACTTATAAATCAAATTAGTCAACTCTTTCCAACTTTCAATA
>CALPRR020000014.1 GCA_943326025.2 Candidatus Kuenenia stuttgartensis
GGAAATCATCATTTAACTAAAACAGGAACGCAAATTGGAACTGTTTACTACATGTCACCTGAACAAGTCCGCGGGCAAGTTCTTGACTTTAGGAGCGATATTTATTCTTTAGGAGTTACATTTTATGAATTGTTAACGGGTGTTTGTCCGTATAAATCATTTGTCACGGAATACGAAATTTATGACCATATTGTTAAAGAACCTTTATTAGATTTAACTCAAACGATGGGTGTTGCTTATCAAAACATGTGGAGAATAATTTCAAAAGCAACAGAAAAAGAAGTTAGTAATCGTTACCAATCAACTATAGATTTTGTTAATGATTTGAAGAGTGCAGACAAACAAAATTCAGTAGTAGATACATCTAAACAAAACATAAAAAATGTTCAAGAAAAATCTGTAAATGATACTTTTAAAAGTAAAACATGGATTTTTTTGGTAATAGCAATCGTTTTGTTAGTTAGTGGATATTTTATTTTCCAACAAAATTTCAGAAATAAAACTCCAATTAGTAGTGAATTACCTCACCTCAAAAATAACAATACTGAAGAGGAAAAAGTTACTGTAAATAATAAAGTGGAGGAACCGAAGAAAGTTTCTGAAGAAGAATCTCAGACACCTTATTTTCCTCTTAATCACGTAAAAAATAAAATTGAAAAATATTATTTATCAGTAAGTTCTTCCGAATATGATGCCTGGGATTTTTGGGCTTCAAATGTACTTCAGTTTATTAATTTGAAAAACACTAATCCTGACAAATTGAACGAAAACCATCAAAACAACACTGATTTTGTTGCTTCAGAGGTAAATATTATGAATGATGATGTTCAATTTGATCACAAAGAAGGCTCTATTGATTATTGGGTTTTTTGGGTTGACTTTTCATGTTATCGTACTTCAAAAGAGAAATATCAATTTTGTAATATAAAAGTCAAACTTGGAACGGATCAAAATTTAGATTTTGTTTATTATGAAGAATTAGAAGTAACGAATCTTCGTTTTGAATAAATGAAATTTAGATTTCCAAACAGAAATGCAAACGAATAAAAAATCCAAAACACCTTGGCCAACTAAAGCCGCCATGGAACAGATTTACGAAAAACATCTTTGGGGTGGAAGTGAATCTAAATTTTATTCAGGTGAAGGGTCACATCTAGATCAATTAGTTCAACCGTATATAAAAGTTGTTAAAGAATTTCTTACATCATTTGAGCAACCAATTACAGTTTGTGATTTAGGTTGTGGCGATTTTAATGTCGGAAAAAAATTAGTGAAATATACCAAAAACTATATTGGTGTTGATATTGTTGAACGTTTAATTGAATACAATAAAGAAAAATATAAAGCTGAAAATTTAGAATTTCAGTGTTTAGATATAGCAGCAGATGATTTGCCCGTTGCAGATTGTGTTATAATTAGACAAGTCTTACAACATTTATCCAATCAAGAAGTTCAAAATATCTTACAAAAACTATCTGCTTATCAATATGTAATTGTTACTGAACACATTCCTGAAGGAGAATTCGTACCGAATATCGATATTATTTCAGGTCAAGGAATTCGATTGAAAAAACGAAGTGGTATTAATCTTTTGAAATCTCCATTTAATCTAAATATCAAAGAAGAAAAAAAGTTAATCTGCATTTCATTAAACAATGGGAAAGAAATACTCCAAACTGTTATATATAAGTTATAAATAGATTTTAACTTCAACATGAAACAAATCAATTAAAGATAAATCTATTATTATAATTCATTTCTACCTACCTTACGCAACTTGATAATCTGTCAAGTGTAACATTCTTATTTTGGAATCGACCTTTGATGTATTGATAGATAGTTTTATTGCTAATCAAATTGGAATTGTAGATCATTTTTTGACAATTGAATTAGCCAATCATTTAAAAGATAATTTACTTCTTCTAAAATCTAATCAGCAATTATTTAATGCTGGAATTGGAACAAAAGCAATTGTCGATTCAACAAAGATTGTTAGGGGCGATAAAATATTTTGGCTTGATCGATTGCACAATGATCCTTACGAAAATGCTTTTTTTGACTTAATGGATGCCTTTATAATTTATTTAAATGCAACTTGTTATACAGGAATTAAAAGCTATGAATTTCACTATACGTTATACGAAAAAGGCACGTTTTACAAACAACACATCGATCAATTTCAGAACAATGATGATCGAAAATATTCTATGATTTTTTACCTAAATGAAAATTGGATCAAAGCAGATGGAGGAGAATTGTGTATTCATCAATTAAATAATATAAAGTCAATTTCTCCAAATAATGGGAAAAGCGTTTTTTTCAAAAGCAATGAATTGTTGCACGAAGTATTAAAAACCAATAAACAACGATTGAGTATTACTGGTTGGTTAAAAACGAATTAATTTATAGTAATCACACTTAACTAACTATATAATTTAATTTTTACGGTTATTTCTTTTAGTTAATAAATGTTCAGAATAAAGATTTTATATAACTTTATACTATGAAATTTATTATTTTTTTATTGAATACATTATTTTTTGTAAGTCTGAGCTTTGCAGGAAGTACAGATTCAATTCAAAAAACAGATTCAATCAGAATTCAAAAATTCAAAATAGGCGCTTATATAGATTCATATGTTTCTTATGATTTTAATCAACCTAAAAACAATATGATTCCATATTTAGTTTCGTCTAATCATCATAATGAATTATCTATAAATCTTGCTTTAATAGATATAAGATATGATTCCGAAAGATTTCACATGCGTTTGGCTCCCGGATTTGGAAGCTACATGCAAAATAATTATGCAGCAGAACCCAAGGGATTAAATGCTTTATTTGAAACTTCTTTGGGATTGAAACTTTTTAAAAATAAAGGTCACTGGTTAGATTTTGGGGTTTTTAATTCTCCAATCTCAAATGAAAGTCCAGTTTCTAAAGATCATTTTTTGTATACAAGAAGTCTTTCTTCTGAATATGTTCCATATTATTTAGCTGGTATAAAATCAACATGGAAACTATCTGAAAAACTTAATTTTTATGCTTATTTAGTCAATGGTTGGCAACAAATTAAGGATCAGAATAAATCAAAATCAGTTATTACACAGTTCGAATATAAACCAAAAGAAGAACATCTTATTAATTGGAATGTTTATTTAGGTAACGAGAGAAGCGAATTAACACCGTCATTTAGAAACCGATATTTCACAGATGTTTATTGGGTATTTAAACCTTCAAAAAAGTTTAATTTAATTAGTACTTTTTATGTTGGATTTCAAGAGAAGATAGATTCATTCAATCATAAAAATGTGGCTAATTGGTGGCAGTTTAATACAGCTGTAAAATACAGTTTTAATCCTAAACATTCGATTGCAGCCAGAATAGAATATTTTAATGATTCTCAAAATATTGTTGTTTCAAATTTGAATCAAAACAAACCTTTTTCAGTCGTAAGTTCAGGTTTATGCTATAATTTTCAACCCAATGAGCATTCCATGTTTAGACTGGATGCACGCTATTTTGAATCAAAAGATATACTTTTTACCAATCAGAAAATAACTGATTCAAAAACGAATTTTATGCTTACAGCAAATATTACTGTTTGGTTTTAAGCTTTAAGTGATTCAATAAATTCTAATATTGTTCCGTAAACAACATCCAATTCCTCATCCTTAAAACTATAAGGAGGATTTAAGAAAATAATATTCCCTAAAGGTCGAATCAATAATCCTTTTTCTAAAAAGAAATTATACGCTTTATCTCGAATCGAAGCAAAATATGATGAACCTTCTTCTGTATATAGTTCGATGGCGATGATTGTTCCTAAAACACGAACATCTTTAATTGCTTTATGATTTGCAATCTCTTTTTGAAATGTTAAATGTTTTTTACCAATTCTTGCTACTCTTTTCCAAGTATATCCGATTTCAAATAAATCTAAACTAGCATTCGCAGCAGCACAAGCTATCGCATTTCCTGTGAATGAATGTCCATGTAACAAGGCTTTCGCTTTTTCATCGGATAAAAAGGCATTGTAAATTTCATCTGTTGCAACAGTTAATCCTAATGGAATTACTCCTCCAGTTAACCCTTTTGAAAGACAAACAATATCCGGTTTTTCATCACAGTGATCCATTGCAAAATAAGTTCCCGTTCGTCCCCAAGCAGTCATCACTTCATCAAAAATGACTTTAACATTGTATTTTCGAGCAATTTTCACTAACTCGTTTAACCAACTTGCAGAATACATATACATTCCAGCTGAACCTTGAACCAAAGGCTCTACAATGACTGCAGCAAATTCATTTGTTTTGAATAATTCTTCAGCTCTCAATAAAGTAGATTCTTCTTTTTCTTTAGAAGGGAAATCTAAATAATCCACATCAAAGAAGAATGGTTCGAATGGTTTGTTGAAGTAATCTCTTTGTCCAACCGACATTGCTCCAAACGTATCACCATGATAAGCACCTTCTAACGCTAAAATTCTTTTTTTCGGTTGATTGAGATTGTACCAATATTGAAAAACCATTTTGATAGCAACTTCAACAGCAGTTGAACCATTATCTGAAAAAAATACTTTTTGAAAATGATCAGGTAATAATTTCACTACTCGATCGGCTAATTTTACAGCTTGTTCATGTGTTGCACCAGCAAAAATAATGTGATCAATTTGTTTTATTTGCTCTGTTATTTTTTTTGTCATGTGTGCATGACAATGACCATGAACATTAACCCACCAAGATGAATTACAGTCTAAATAAGATTTTCCTTCACGATCATAAAGATACGAGCCTTTTGCTTTAACAATATCTAAAGGTTCGCCAGCAGTTTTCATTTGCGTGAATGGATGCCAAACGTGTTGTTTATCTTTTTCTAAAACTGAACTCATTTTAAGAATTTTGAATGATGGATTTTAAATTTTGGATTATGGACTTCGACTATGCTCAGTCTGAATATTTTAAATTAAAAATTGATTTTTGAGGCTTGATCTTTTATGAAATCAGAAGATATAGTTTCAGTTAATGGAATTCTTGCTATCATTCTAACGTTCGTTTTCTGTAAAATGATTTTTTCTGTAGCTTGATTTTCATCACCAACGAAAACAATTCCTTCAATTTGAATATTTCTAGATTTTAATGCTTCAATAGATAATAATGTATGATTGATACTTCCTAAATAATGCATTGAAACTAGAATTACAGGAAGATTAAATTTTTGAATCAAATCGATGTACAAGTCGCCTTGACTGTTCATTGGAACCATTAATCCTCCAGCACCTTCAACAATTAAATTTCCATCAACCGTTGGTAAACTAAAATCTGATAATTGAATAGTTATTCCATCAATTTCTGCCGCAAGATGAGGTGAAGCAGGAGTATTCAATCTATATTTTTCATCTAAAACGATAACGTCTTTTGATGTTAAACGATTGACTTTTATTGAATCAGAATTATCTATATCTCCAGCTTGAAGAGGTTTCCAATAAGTCGCTTTTAAAGATTCTGAAAGAATGGCACTGACAATTGTTTTGCCAACATTAGTTCCAATCCCCGTTACAAAAAAATGTTTTTTCACAGTTTGTTATTAGAATTTGGTATACTTTTTAATCTCAAAACTAGCTCCGTTTTTCTCGTCTTTTTCAAAAGTTAAAAGCGATTCTGATTTCCATATTGTAGAATTGATTGCTGGGAAAAATGTATCCGCATCGTATTTTTTGTCGACATGTGTAATGTACATTTCATCAATGATAGATGCTTCTAAAGCCATTTTATAAATTTCGCCTCCACCGATGATAAATACAGTTTTCTCTTCGTTTTTAGTTGAATAATACGAAATACAATCTTCAAGTGAATTAAAAACGAGACAATTTGGAGCGACATAAGCTTCGTTTCTTGTCAAAACAACATTCTCACGATTTGGAAGAGGACGGTATTTTTCAGGAATTGATTCATAATTTTTTCGCCCCATTACCACCACATGATTGGTGGTTGTTTCCTTGAAAAATTTCATATCCGCAGGCAAATGCCACATCAAGTCATTGTTTTTACCAATCCCTCTTTCAAGGTCCATCGCCACAATCAAAGCTACCTTCATAATAAATCTATAATCTGTAATTTGTAATCTGCCAATCTATAATCTAAACAGCTACCGCCGCTTTAATGTGTGGATGAGGATCATAACCAACCAATTCAAAATCCTCTAATTTGAAAGAAAATATATCTTTTACATCCGGATTAATTTTCATTGTTGGTAATTCTCTAAATTCTCTTGATAACTGAAGATTTGCTTGTTCGATGTGATTGCTATATAAGTGAGCGTCTCCCAATGTATGAACAAATTCTCCTGGTTCTAAACCGACAACTTGTGCCAACATCATTGTCAATAGGGCATAAGAAGCAATGTTAAATGGAACACCTAAAAATACATCAGCACTTCGTTGATACAATTGGCAGCTTAATTTACCATTTGCAACATAAAATTGAAACATCGTATGACAAGGAGGCAATGCCATATTGTCTACATCTGCAACGTTCCAAGCAGAAACAATCAATCTTCTAGAATCAGGATTCTTTTTTAATTGATCCACTAATTTCGTGATTTGATCAATTGTACCACCATCTTTCGCTGGCCAACTTCTCCATTGATGACCATAGACAGGACCAAGATTTCCATTTTCATCGGCCCATTCATCCCAAATAGAAACGTTGTTATCTTTCAGATATTTGATGTTTGTATCACCTTGTAAAAACCATAACAACTCAACAATAATCGAACGTAAATGCAATTTCTTAGTTGTTAAACACGGAAATCCTTTTGATAAATCATAGCGACTTTGGTAACCAAAAACAGAAATGGTTCCTGTTCCAGTACGATCTTCTTTTTTCGTACCGTTATCCAAAATATGCTGCATTAAATCGTGATATTGTTTCATTGTATTTTTTCTTTTTTTGCGTTTCCAAAAATACGGAATATCATTGTTTCAATGAAATCGAAATGGGATTAAATTAAAAAAATTATAAAACGAATGGATTATGTGTTTCAATACCGTTGTAGGGACGCAATGCATTGCGTCCCTACAACGGTATTTTCCAATTTTTCGGATTATCAATAATGTATTTTTGAATTCTATCAAATGATTGTTGATTCCGTATTATATGTTCGTAAAATCGGGGTTGCCATGCAAAATTTGGATAACCATTTATTTTGGAATAGGTTGTTATTGCCGATTTAAAACCACGAATAATTGACGCCAAATTTTTTGATTGTGGTCCAAAATTGTTTTTCGATTCGGTTTTTTCGTTCGATGTGTTATATTGATTTTTACCAATCATAATAACGGCATGAAAATGATCAGGCATAACAATGAATTCCCCCAATGTTAAATTCATATCAGGTCGCATTTCAATGGATTTTTCCCATTCATGTTGAACCACAAATCCTAATTGATTTAAAATCATTTTTCCATGAATAATTTCCCCAAAAAAATGTTCTCTATTTTTTGTACAGATGGTTATAAAATAGGCACCTTCGGAAGAATAATCCCAATATTTCAAACGCAAGGTATCGTTTCGGTATTTGTTTAGATGATTATGTTGCATAACTAAATTTAATGAAAATTTTTATTTTTTCTTTATAAATTAAAGTATTTTGTTTGTGCAAAGTATTACAAATAAGAAGTGGGAGGGATTATAAATATCAACGTTCATCCCATCTTTTCAAGAAAAATTCTAACTTTACAGCCAAGTAAAAAAAGAGATTATGTACGGAAAAATGAAAGACTTTCTTACGAGCGAATTAAAAGCGATCGAAGAAGGAGGAATTTATAAAAGAGAACGAATTATTACTTCTCCACAAGGAGCAAATGTAACGGTTCAATCAGGAGAAAAAGTGGTAATCATGTGTGCGAATAACTACTTAGGTTTGTCTTCACATCCTGAAGTTGTTCAAGCAGCTAAAGACGCTTTAGATTCGCACGGTTACGGAATGTCATCTGTACGTTTTATTTGCGGAACGCAAGATATTCATAAAGAATTGGAAGCAAAAATTGCAAAGTTTTACGGAACAGAAGATACGATTTTATATGCTGCAGCTTTTGATGCAAACGGAGGAGTTTTTGAACCTTTATTTGGAGAAGAAGATGCAATTATTTCAGATGAACTAAATCACGCTTCAATCATTGATGGAGTTCGTTTGTGTAAAGCAAAAAGATACAGATATAAACATTCTGATATGGCAGATTTAGAAGCACAATTAATTGCTGCTCAAGATCAACGTTTCAGAATCATTGTTACAGATGGTGTTTTCTCAATGGATGGAGATATTGCTAAAATGGATCAGATTTGTGATTTAGCAGATAAATATGATGCATTGGTAATGTCAGATGAGTGTCACTCTGCTGGGTTTATCGGTAAAACAGGTCGTGGCGTTCCAGAATATTGCAACGTAATGGACAGAGTTGATATCATCACTGGAACATTAGGAAAAGCGTTAGGTGGAGCAATGGGAGGTTATACTACAGGTAAAAAAGAAATCATCGATTTGTTACGTCAACGTTCTCGTCCTTACTTGTTTTCAAATTCGCTATCTCCAGCAATCGTTGGTGCTTCAAACAAAGTGTTTGACATTTTAAGTTCAACAACTGAATTGAGAGATATTTTAGAAGAAAACACAAACTATTTCAAAAAAGCAATTATTGAAGCAGGTTTTGATATCAAACCAGGAGATTCTCCAATCGTACCGATTATGTTGTACGATGCAGCATTGTCTCAAAAATTTGCAGATTTATTACTGAAAGAAGGCGTTTATGCTATCGGATTCTTTTATCCAGTTGTAGCGAAAGGTGCAGCTCGTATTCGTACTCAAATTTCAGCAGCACATACTAAAGCTGATTTGGATAAAGCGATTGCAGCATTTATCAAAGTTGGTAAAGAATTAGAAGTTATTAAATAATACTAATTATTTTAACTTAAAAGCTACTCATTATGAGTAGCTTTTTTTATGGATATACCTTTTATTGGGTAGAATATTCTTACTTTTGTAACATGAGTTCAATAAGACAAAATAAAATCGAAGGTGTAATTTTAGAAGAATTATCTACTTATTTTCAAAGAAATGCACGTGAGGTATGTTTAGGAGCGATGGTTTCAGTAACTGTTGTTCGTGTGACATCAGATTTATCATTAGCAAAATGTTACATCAGCATTTTTGCTGGTCCTGATAAAAAAGAGGTATTAGATAGTATTCAATCTTTTACTAAAAAAATTAGAGGAGAAGTTGGAAAGCGTTTAAAGAATATGCGTAAAATCCCAGAATTACTTTTTTACATAGATGATTCAATTGATTACGCAAGTCAAATTGATGCGTTATTGAAAAAGAAATAATTTAGTCATTAACGTCTCCTATTTCATAGCGAAAAGGTATCTTTCTTCTAAAAAGAAGAAAAATGTTATCAATTTGATAACACGAATTTCTGTTGTAGGAATTACCGTTATTACTGCAGCTTTAGTTATACTACTTTCTGCTTTTAATGGAATAGAATCGATGGTCGAGAAGTTATATTCTGAATTTGACTCAGATATCACGATTCGCTATGCAAAAGGAAAAACCTTTAATGAAAATCAAATCGATTTTAATCAATTAAAACAGTTAAAAGGGATTGAAAATTATACCAAAGCAGTTGAAGAAGTTGTCGTTCTAAAACATGAAAAAAAATGGGTAAATGCTCATTTAATAGGTGTCGATTCTAGCTTTTTAAATATTACTCAGATGAGTAAACACATGGTTGATGGCTCTCCAAAACTGCAAGATTCAAATGGAGAATTTGGATTAATAGGAGCTTCATTACTAGATAATTTAGGTGGTTACATACCAGAGAGAGAAGGGTATGAATCATTGCTTTTTTACATCCCAAAACGAAATGCTAAAGTAAGATTGGGTTCAAATCCGTTTACTTCTCAAACAATAAATATTTCAGGAAGAATGAACTTCAATCGTGAAGTAAATTCGGATATAGTTGTATTACCTATTCGTTTAGCGAAAGAGTTATTGAATTACGATGAAGATATTACAGCAATTTATATAGATGTCTCTAAAAATGAGTCAAATGATGAAGTTAAGGAGCGTATAATTCAGTTTTTAGGAAAAGATTTCGATGTTAAAACGAATTATGAAAAAAATGAATTAATCTATAAAACGAGTAAAACAGAGAAGGTCATTGTATTATTTATTTTGATTTTCATTTTTATATTGGCCGCATTTAATTTAGTAGCCTCGTTAACAATGTTATTCATAGAGAAAATGGATAACGTTAAAACAATGATCAGTTTCGGAGCAAATAAGAAAACAATCTTTAGTATCTTTTTTTATGAAGGATTGATGATTTCATTCAAAGGAATTCTTTTCGGTTTACTTTTAGGTTATATGATTTGTTTTATACAGATTTATGGTAATTTGTTAGTAATGCCTAATTCTGGAGGTGAACCTTTCCCAATGTTTCTTAAATTTTCAGATGCCTTTTTAATTTTATTTTTAGTAACAATTTTAAGTGTTTTAGCATCTTATTTACCAGTAAAATATTTGATAAAAAAGAATTTTAGTCAAATTGAATTTTGATTGAAGAATCATGGAATTCCCTCAATTTAAAAAGAAATTGACATTAAATAATTAACTTAACATTCTTTAAAAATTGAGAATTAATGAAGTACAGTTTTATTTTTTTCGGAATTATAATTCTTCTCATAGTTATACTAATTATTTGGAAGCGAATAAAGGAGAAAAAGAATAGTGAAATCCTTCTGAATAATCAAGAATATTTGAATGCTATCATCAAAAACACCCCTGCTTGTGTAAAGGTTATAGATAAAACTGGACGCTTAATTTCGATCAACAGTATTGGTCTAAATATTTTAGAAGCAGATTCTTTAGACGATGTAATAGGACATAATGTTTTCGGGATAGTAACAGATGAATATAGAGAGCAATTTAAAGAACTCACAAATGAGGTTTGTTTAAACGGAAAATCGATCGATTTAATTTTTGAAATTGTTGGATTAAAAGGAAATAAAAAATGGATGGAAACGAAAGCGATTCCATTAAAATATAAAAATGGAAATACTAAACTGTTAGCATTTTCAGAGGATATTACTGAACGAGTAAGAGTTCAGGATGAATTATCTAAAAGTGAAACGTTAAAGAATACAATTCTTTCCAGTATTACGGATGCATTTTTTGCTTTAGATAAAGATTGGAAATTAACATATTTAAATCAACAGGCAGAAGATTTATTTAATAAAAATAAAGCAGATTT
This sequence comes from Candidatus Kuenenia stuttgartensis, assembly GCA_943326025.2. Taxonomy (GTDB): domain Bacteria; phylum Bacteroidota; class Bacteroidia; order Flavobacteriales_D; family Crocinitomicaceae; genus CAIUKX01. The sequence continues at coordinate 11,308 of CALPRR020000014.1, forward strand.
AATCGGTCGAAAATTTTGGGATGAATATCCAGAAATGAATATGAATCATTTTTATAAAAAATACTTATCAGCATTAAAAGACCAAAAACAGATTGAATTTGAATATTATTATCCAGACTCTAATAAATGGTTAAGGGTTAAAATATATCCATCAAATGATGGCTTTTCTATTTTTAATACAGATATAACGATTGAGAAAATTGAACAAATTTTCAATGATCTAGAACGTTCAATGTTATTAGAAAATAGTAAAGGTAAAAAGCGATTAAATGAAATTTTTGATTACGCAATTAGAGTTATTGAATCCGTATATCCTGGTGTGTATTGTTCAATACATAAAATAAATGAAACACAAGATAAATTAGTTAATTATGCTACATCCTCTTTTTCAAAAGAGATTGTTGATTTGGCAAGTGAATTATCTCTATCAGATAATTGGCCTTGTACTGATGCGATAGCTAAACAGAAGAAAATTATTTTACAAGGAATTCAAAGCCAAAATGAATATCCTCAATTGAAATCTGCTATAAGAAATACTTCAATAGTATCTTGTTTATCTATTCCATTATTTACTTTAGAAAAAGAACCACTAGGAGTTTTTACATTATTTTTTGAGAATTATATTTCTGAAGAATATCATTATTTAAAGACACTTAATAAATTACAAGAAATTTTCAGGAGTATTCTTGAAAATAGAAAATATGAAGATGATTTAACCAAGCTTTCATTAATTGCAAAAAACACAAGTAAAGCAGTGTTTATTTCAAATTTAGAGCAAGAAATCACTTGGGTAAATGATGCTTTTACAGAAATGACAGGTTATAAAAATGATGAGGTTTTAGGAAAACATCCTTTTGATCTTTTAAATGGTATTGAAACTGATCAGGAAATAATAGAGTCTTTAAAAATTCATATTAAGAATAATGAATTAATAGCCCAAAACATATTATTTCATAAAAAAAATGGTGCTACATATTGGTCGAGAATCACAGGACAGCCTATGTACGATGAAATAGGAACAATCAATCAATATTTTGTTATTCAAGAAGATATTACTATTAGAAAATTAGCAAAATTAGATCTTCAAGATTCAGAAAAAAGGTATCGTGCCTTATTTCATACAAATCCTCAACCAATGTTTATTTATGATAAATCTACATTAAGGTTTATAGAAGTAAATGAATCAGCAATAAATACCTATGGTTATACTTCTTTCGAATTTAATTCAATGTTAATTTTAGATTTATTTAGTGCAACTGACAGCCAAATATTTTTAAATAATGACAAAAGAATAAATAATAGAAATAATTTACTTTTAAATACCGAGATTAAATACGAGGAATACATTCACCATACTAAAAATGGTAAAATGTTGAATGTTGAAATGGTTCGAAACGAAATTGTTTTATCTGGAAAAGAGACTATATTGGTAATTATTAACGACGTAACGAATAAATTAATTATTGAAAAAGAGTTAAGAAGAAGTAACGAGAGGTTTTTAATAGCATCTAAAGCTGTAAGTGATATTATTTGGGAATGGGACGTTACTATAAATAAATATATTTGGGGTGACGGAATCAAAGAAGGATTTGGCTATAATACAGAAAATGAATATCCAACAGCTGAAAATTTCAAAGAATTTATTCATCCAGATGATGCAGATTTATTTTTTAAAAATTATACAGCACTTATCAAAAATAAAAATGAAAATTATTGGAGTGCAGAATACCGATTCAAAAAGAAAGATGGAACCTATGCGAATGTATTAGATAAAGCATATGTAATAAGAACAAATAACGGTACAGCAGTTAAGATTATTGGAGCTTTAAGAGATGTTACTGAGGAAAAAAATCATGAAACAGAAAAAGCAAAATTAATCGAACAAACTCAGGAATTCGAAAGAAAAAGATTTTCTATGGAATTACATGATGGTTTAGCTCAACAATTAATTGTATTAAATTTATATTTATCTCAATTTGAAGAAGGAGAGGAAGTAGATTCAGTACTTTTGAAAAATTGTTTTGACGTGGTAAAAGCAAGCTTAAACCAAACTAGATCAATGTGTTATAATTTAACGCCGCCAGAGCTAGAAAATGGATTACTTCTTGCTCTTAAAGCAATGTTTGATCGTTTTAAAACATTGAATGCAATGGATTTTGTTTTTGAATTTCCTGAATGGTTAACGAATAGTGATTTTGAAAACATAGATGTATATAATATCTATCGCATCATTCAAGAATTTGTGAATAATTCAATTAAACACGCACAGGGAAGTAAAATTGAATGTAAGATTTTAAAACGAGAAACACATCTTGAAATCAATTTAATTGATAATGGTGTAGGGTTCGACCATACATTAATTACAAATGGATTAGGATTAAATAATATAGAAAAACGAGCAAAATTAGCAAATGTTAAATGTTATTTAACAAGTGAAATTAACGAAGGAACACATTTAAAAATTATTATATAATTGTTGAATGAATTTTAGAATTCGAAATTATAATAAATCTGATAGTTCAGCAATTATAACTTTAATAAAGCTGAATACTCCTAAATTTTTCGCAAAAAATGAAGAAAAGGATTTAACCTTTTATTTGAATAATAAAATTGAAAAATACTTTGTTATAGAATTTAATGACAATATTATTGGTAGTGGTGGAATTAATTTCCAAGTAATTGATGGATTTCAAATAGTAATTATTAGTTGGGATATAATACACCCTGATTTTCAAGGAAAAGGTTTTGGAAGGAAATTGTTAGATTACCGATTAGAAATTTTGAAAAATGAGATATTCATTAATAAAATATTAGTGAGAACCTCTCAACATGTTTACAAATTTTATGAAAATTGTGGTTTTAAATTAAAAGATATTGTAAATGATTATTGGTCAATAGGTTTCCATTTATATTTAATGGAATATGAATAATTTATAAATTATACTCCAATATTTCTTCACAGATATATTCATTTCCTTTAATAACTTCTTCGATAGCTTTATTTATCTCAATTAATGGAGAGTTTTTAGTAACAAATCCTTTTGCTCCAGCTTCTTTAGCTTTTTTTACATAAACAGGTTCATTATGCATGGTTAGAATAATAATTTTTAAGTCTGGATTCTTTTTTATTAAATTTCGGGTGATTTCTATACCATTTTTTGAATGAGGTAAATTAACATCCATTAATATTAAATCAGGATTTAATTTTTCTATTACTTGTTCAATAGATTCTGCATCATTTAATAAATGAATTTCAGAAAATAATTCAGTTTTTTCTAATATTTTCTTCCAAGCTTGTGCAATAAGCTTGAAATCTTCAACAATAATGGCACGATTTGTATTCATATTCCTAAAAATTAATTGTTTACGATTAATTTTTCAGTTTTTAATATATGATCCTCGTAACTTAATTTGATAAAGTAAGTACCTGAAGAAAGATTATTAATTGATTGTGTTCCTTCTTTACCAGAAACATTTTTATCTAATAATAACTCACCAACGGTGTTAAATACTTCAATTCGATCAACATTAATTCCACTCCAATTTACAACTGTGAATCCTATTGATGGATTTGGAAAAACTGTAGAATTAAGCAAATTTGTTGAATCAATATTAGAATTATCTGTAATATCAGTTGAAAGGTCAAAAAAGCTTTTACATGTATTCTCTTTATAGTTTTTAGTAATAACAACTGGTAAGAGTCCTACACTATAACATGTTGGCATTAATTCTGGTTTAGATTGATAAGTCATACTCTCAGCATTTTGACTTATAAACACTTGAGAAACTTTACCTGAACACTCAGAAAATGTATTTGCGAAAATAGTTGATAACCCTTTATTGTCAATGCCGTCTTGATTTTTTAGTTTACCAGAATTTACATACCAATTATGATTAGATTCACCAGTGTAAATATTACAATCAATTGAAGTATTAAGATTATCGCCATCAAAATAGTTTGAAGCTGTAAAACTTCCATCAAAAGTGTTTTTATAAATTTTAATCGAGTTTGCGAATGAATTATTTAATTTAATTCCGTATACATTATCTTGTTCCTTATGAAAAGTATTTATGTTATTTTCTGAGATTAATAGCGTATTGTTTTCTCCGATTTTTAGAGCGAAACTCTCTAATTCAAACGTTCCTGAAGGTTGTGAAAATTCATTCCCAAAAACAATTCCAGATGAATATGATTCTATATTAATTGCTTGGTTCACTTGATCGAAATAACAACTTGAAATCTGTAATGGGCGATTTCTATGGTCTGTGTTTTTAGTGATAATTCCAAAAGTTAAATTATAAAACTCATTCCCTTTTTTATCGATATTTGTCATATCAGTAGTTGAGTCTGCTGCAATAAAAATAGTAGAATTTAAAGAGTTGATAGCAATTCCTTTATTTTGAGAAAGTGACAGATTATTTCCGAAAAATTTATTTTTTGTAATAGAAATATTATCAACATCCTGCATATTGATATAAACAGGATTTATTATTGAAGAGTCTTCAGTAATAAATATTGAATTTGAAATTGAATTTTTTGAAATTGAATTTTTGTTTGATTTAATATTTAATCCTTTTTCATCATTATAAAATACTGATTTTTCTATCGAAAATTGACCATAAATAGTAAGTGAATCTTCATTTAGTGATGCAATAGCATTGACAGCGGTGTTAGCATCATGAATACTTACATCTTTCATTATCAACTTCCCTGATTTTTTTGAAGTTAAAATTGTGTTTTTACTATAAAGGTCTTGATATAAATATTTATTATCTTTTATTTCAATACCATCCCATTTAGAATTACAAGCACTTAAACCTTTCAGAATAGTATGGTTTTCGATTGTAAGTGAAGCTCCAGAGTTAATAATTAAACCTGAAAAATCAACAGTGTTTTCTTGGCCAAATTGTATTTTTTTATTGTTGATAGAATATGCTAGATTATTGTCTATAATCAAATCCCCTTTGATTTTAATAATTCCATCATTATTTAAATCAGCAAGTTGAAAATTGTTATTATTAATTTTTACTGAAGATGGATAATCAAAATTAACTGTAGGTCCTGTTATTTCAATAGATGTTTGTCCTTTACAACCTTTAGAATCTGTTACTGTTACACTATAAATACCTTGATTTAAATTTTTCAACGAATTATTTCTATCACCATTGCTCCACAAATAGTTGTATGGTGCATTACCATTCAATACTGAAACATTCGCTTCTCCAAATTGACTTGCACAATGGAATTTACTTTCAGCATATAAATCTAAAGTTAATATTTGTTGAGCTCTCAAAACTGCAGCTGCTGCATCAACTCTCCCAGAACCAATTATTCCTGCGTAAGAAGGATTTATATTGTCAATATTTACTGAAGTTTCTTTTATTATTTGTTCAACTTGATCAACAGTTAAACAAGGATTTACAGATAAAATTAATCCAGCAACACCAGATACAATAGGTGTTGCAAATGAAGTTCCGCCTCCTGTTCCAAATACTCCATTAGCATATGCCAATTGAACGGCATAACCTGGTGAAGAGACATCAACAGTTGTGTTGTGTTGATGAGTAGTATTCGGATTCCCAACTATTCTTTCATGACTATCAGCTGAGTTTATTGACGTAACTGAAATCACATGGTTAAAAGCTGAAGGATATACTAAATTATTTGCTCCACCACATGTCCCACCGTTTCCTGCAGCGGCAATTAATACGACTCCATTATTGTACACTTCATCACAAACAGATTGTCCATAATCACTGTATCCACAACTAGCAGCCCAACTTGCATTAATAATATCAACGCCGTCATAGGTAGCTTGTAAAAGTGAATTATACCCCATAGAATATAGTCTTAAATGACAATTACCACCAACTGAACTCTTTCCATAATTATTATTAAACCCTCCTGCTGCTTGAATTGCTACTGCGGTACCATGATTGACATTTGGATCAGTTAGGTTTGGGTCAGCATAATTTACTTTACCTTTAAATTCTTGATGGCTTAAATCGAAATTAGCATCTGACACACCTATCACAATTGAAGTGTCACCAGTTGTAATATCCCATGCTTGCTTTGCTTTAATTAAATCTAAAGCCCAATCAGTTGAAAAATTTAGATTATAATCATTTGGATCATACATTATTTCGTAAACAGGTGCTAATTCTGGTTTTAAAACACCTTCAATTTTATTAATTGATTGAACTAGTTCTAAAGCATTACAGTTACATTCTAATTCATACACTTTTTGTAATTGAGTATTTTTAGAAGCTGATAGAGCTTTACTTACTTTAGTTATAGTATATTTAGAAATTAGTTTTTGTAATTCTAAAGATTTAGAAATTAATCTTTCTTCAGATTTAAATGGTAAAATTGAAATATCATCAAAAGTAACCCATATTTTTTCTTTATTCGTTTGAGAATATAAATTAGGCGAGAATACTAATATTAGTAATAATGATAACCTATATTTGAAGATATTTTTCAGGATGTTTTTCATAATTTTAATTTTGAACTTTTTTCAGTTTTTATTCTACAAATTTCATCTTGTTTGAAATCACAGTGCAAATTTGTTAAACTTTAAACTTTAAAATGGCTCAATATTAATGTAACTTACGTAATTAAACATTAACATACAAGTTTATGTATGTAATTATGCTTAACTTTTTTCAAACATAACCTTTTTCTTTTGCCCAAGAACTTAATTGAGCAGCATTTGGGATCTCTAATTTTTTGAGAATATTGTGTCTATGAGTATCAACAGTTCGATTTGAAATATTTAATAATTCACCTATTTCTTTAGATGTTAAACCTTTTGTTATATGAATTACAATTTCAATTTCTTTAGCTGTTAACTCTTTTTTAGCGTTATCGTCATTTCCATTCATTGCAGAAGTTAGAAAACGTTCTTTTATCTCCTCGCAAATAAATTTCTCCCCCTCATATACTTTTTGTATTGATTCTATTAATTCTTTTTTAGAAGAGTTTTTAGTAAGATACCCAGTTGCTCCTATAGTAAATATTTTTTTCACAATAGATAAGTCATCGTGAATAGAAAGAGCAATTACTTTAGTTTTTGGTAATTGATTAATTATATTTTCTGTAGCCTCGAATCCTGAACTTCCTTTTAAATTGATATCCATCAGAATAATATCTGGTCGATGTCTATGTGCTAAAAAAAGTGCATCTTCAGCATTATCAGCAGAACCTGATACCGTGAAGTTATTGACAGTATTAATAATATTTGTCCATGCTTCAACAATCAATTTATGATCATCTACAATAAGTACTTTAATAATTTCAGACATTGTAATAGTGAATTTTTAATTTTCAGTTAAGTTATTTACATCAAAAATAACAATGTATATTAACTCTACGAAATATATTTATAAAATATAGATAAATTATCTCACTTCATTAAATTTTTAATCTTGATTTCTAATTATTTGAATCCATTCCTCTACAGATTTAGCATCGTTGATAGAGTATTCACCAGAATTTGTTCTTCTCAATTTTATCAATGTCGCACCTGAATTTAGAGCTTTACCAAAGTCATGTGCTATTGAACGAATATAAGTCCCTTTTGAACATGAAATTTCAAAATCAATTTCAGGGAAGCGATTGCTTGTGATTTTAAACTCAGAAATATGAACAGAATTGGCCTTAAGTTCAACTTCTTTTCCTGCTCTTGCTAAATCATATGCCCTCTGACCGTCAATTTGTTTTGCTGAGAAAATAGGTGGTACTTGTTTAATTTCTCCAAGAAATGTTAACCGAATAGATTCTAATAATTCATTAGTGATATGATTAGTTTCAAAATCTTGATTGAATTCAGTTTCTAAATCATAAGAAGGTGTTGTTTTTCCTAATAAAAATGTACCAGTATACGTTTTTTCTCCAATCATTATACTGTCAATTAACTTTGTATGTTTACCAATACAAAGTATCAACAATCCTGTTGCTAATGGATCCAGAGTTCCTGCATGACCTACCTTAATTTTTTTAACCTTTAATGCTTGTTTTAAGTTCCATCGTATTTTATTGACAACATCAAAAGATGTCCATGTTAATGGTTTGTCAACAATGATTGTACTACCTTCTGAAAATTCCTTAATATTTATCACTTTTCAAAATCGTTAGACTATTTTTAAATCGTAACCACTTATTAATAAGATGATTAATACTAATCCTAAAATGATTCTATAATATCCAAATAATTTAAATCCATTTTTATTTAAAAATCCTATAAAACTTTTTATGGCAATTAAAGCAACTATAAAAGCAACAATATTACCAACAGCAAGTATTTTTATTTGATCTGAATTTATTGTATGTCCAGCCTCGAAATAATCTATAAGTTTTTTTGCAGTTGCTGCTAACATGGTAGGTACAGCTAAGAAAAATGAAAATTCTGCAGCTACTTGTCTACTTAATTTTTGACTCATACCACCAACAATAGATGCTCCTGATCTAGAAACTCCAGGTATCATTGCTATACATTGAAAAAATCCAATTTTTAATGCTGTTAAATAATCAATTTCCTCTTCTTCTTGATATACAGGTTTATTAAACCATTTATCTACAAAAAGTAAAATTATTCCACCAACAAGCAATGATATAGCTACAGCTAAAGTATTTTCTAATAATTCATCAATATAATCACTAAAAAGAACACCAAAAATAGCCGCTGGTATAAAAGCTATGAATAGTTTATAATAGAAGTTTAATGATTTAAAAAATCGTTTGAAATATAAGACTACTACAGAAAGAATTGCTCCTAACTGAATGACAATTGTAAAAAGTTTTGTAAAATCATCTGCTTCAATCCCCATTATAGAGGATCCAATAATCATATGACCGGTTGATGATACAGGCAAGAATTCTGTTAAACCTTCAATTATAGCTAAAATTATAGCATCTATTATGTTCATATGTTCAACTATTTTTCGACTTCTTTTGAGGAAGATTTAGGTTTACGCATTATTGAATACATGATTACTAAATATCCTAAAATAATCAAAATTGGGGCTACCGTAATTCTTGTTGAACTAAAAAGTGCATCACCATCAAATTTGTTAGGATCTTCTGTTCCTCCACCTAACATTAAAATAAAGCCAACAACATTAATAGCAAGTCCAATTAAAAGAATTCTATAATTTTCTGGTCTAAAAGCGAAAAGAGGTTTTTTATTTTCCATTATTTTTTTTAATATAAATCGTCTAATTGCATTCTTAAAAATTTATTCAATGCAACCCATGTTGATACAAATGTGATAATAACACCAATTCCAATTAGGCTACCAAATAGGAATAAAAAGCTATTAAAACTATAACTTATTTCAATAGAATCTAATACATTATTTAAAGCGTAGAACAAAGTCATCATTAACGCCATACCTATAATTGCAGAAACAAAACCCTGTAATATTGATTGCAATAAAAATGGTCGACGTATGTATCTGTGTGTTGCCCCAACTAATTGCATCGTTTTGATCGTAAATCTTCTTGAATAAAGTGCCAAACGAATAGTATTGTTAATCATTGCAACAGCTATAATAATCAATAAAATTGCAACAGCTAAAAATAAGAATATAAATTGTTTAAATCCTAAATTTACTGAATTTACACTTGATTCATCGTAGCTAACTTCGTCTATTTCGTTAGGATATGCTTTAATTAACTCTTCTTTGATAATTTTCATGTCTTTTTTGTTCGCATATTCTTCTTTTGGCTTGAAACCTACTGTAGGTGGTAAAGGATTTTCACCTTCAAATATGCGTAAAATTTGACCTGAATTTTGATCTTCTCCGCTAAACTCTTCAATTGCTTTTTCTGGTGACACAAAATAAACTTCGTTAAATTTCCCCCAAGTTTTTAATTCTTGCTCGATTTGTTTAATGTCAGCTACATTCAATTCAGGTTTAAAAAATAAATCAACTTGTAAGCTTTCTTTCGCTTGTTTTTGGACATTTCCTAAACCTAAAAAACCGCCAATTACAAGTCCAATCATGAATAATACCAAGGAAATTCCAATTACTGTTGAAACATAGCTCGTTCGAACTCCTTTTGAATTGTATTTTTCTGCTTTTTTACTCATGATTTGCGAAAGTAAATATAAAAGTTTGATGTTTAAAGTGTAAAGATAGAAAACACAGTTTAAAAATTGTTAAAAAGAACTTCAAATGATATGATCATTTTTGAACTTTTGAATGTTTAATAAAATTTAACATTTTATTTATCTAATTATGTAAGAGTTACATGTACTTTATTTTTATATTTGTTATGTGAAAAAAATGATACTTATAGGACTGATTTTTACTTACCTGTTTACTTCTACAGAGTTTTCAGAGATGTTTAAAATTCCTTTTTTGTTAAATCATTACAATGAACATCAAGCTGAAAATAAAAAGTTAACATTTGGTGAATTTTTGTTTGTTCACTATGTTGATCATTCACATGAATTAAATGAAGGTAAAGGTAAAAATGACCAAGATGAAGATTCTCAATTGCCTTTTCATTCGCATACAGATTATACAGCAACATTTACCTATTATTTCCCTACTCCTGCAATTCGAATAGTTTCAGAACCAATTATTTCAGAATTAGAAGAAGGCAAAATATTTTTTGATAATCA
>CALPRR020000015.1 GCA_943326025.2 Candidatus Kuenenia stuttgartensis
AATCTGGTTCTGGAAAATATCTGTAATCGTTAGCTGCTTCTTTTGTACGCATCGAAATTGTAATACCTTTCAAAGCATCAAAAGATCGCGTTTCTTGTGTTAAAGCCTCACCGTTTTCAATTGCTTCAATTTGACGAATAATTTCAAATTCGATAGCACGTTGAACGTTACGGATAGAGTTCATGTTTTTTACCTCTACTTTCGTACCGAATTCTTTCGCACCTTTTAAGTTTACAGAAACATTGGCATCACATCTTAAAGATCCTTCTTCCATGTTTCCATCACAAATATCTAAGTAGCGAACTAATTTTCGAATTTCTGAAACATAATTGTATGCTTCTTGTGAACTTCTAATATCTGGTTCAGAAACGATTTCTACTAATGGAACACCAGCTCTATTTAAATCGACTAATGTATCGAAAACATCAACATCGTGGATACTTTTACCCGCATCTTCTTCCATGTGGATACGTGTAATTCCAATTGATTTTTCTTGACCTTCTTCTGTTTTAATAATCACAGCTCCACCAGTACATATTGGTGTTTTATCTTGTGTGATTTGATATCCTTTTGGAAGATCGGGATAGAAATAATTTTTACGAGCGAAGTATTGATCTCTTGCAATATCACAACCACAAGCTAATCCTAATTTTATAGCATATTCTATTGTTTTTTTATTCATTCTCGGTAAAGTTCCCGGATGACCTAATGAAACAACACTGATGTTTGTATTTGGAATCGCTCCAAATTCATTTATATCATTTGAATAAGCTTTTGTTTTGGTTAACATTTGAGCATGGACCTCTAAACCAATAACAACTTCGTATTTATCTCTAATTTCTGGATTCATTTTTTTCGTATTGCTAAATTCTGCAATTAATAATTATAAACGAGCAATTAATTGACTCATAATTGTCGTCATTTTTGGCTCTTGACGACTTGCAACATCAATTACATCTTGTAAGCTCACTTTGTGAATTTTTCCAGGTACACCTAAATCTGTAATGATTGAAATCGCAAAACAAGGAATTTCCATATGACGTGCTACAATGATTTCAGGTACAGTTGACATACCAACTGCATCAGCACCGATAGCTCTTACATATCCATATTCAGCTGGAGTTTCCAATGTTGGACCAGTTAATCCTGCATACGTTCCTACAGAAACTTTAATATTATTTTCTTTAGCGATTGTTAATGCTAAATCAATCATTGCTGGATCGTAAGGCTCACTCATGTCTGGGAAACGAGGACCTAATTCGTCAAAGTTTTTACCGATAAGTGGGTGAGCAGGGAATAAGTTGATGTGATCGTTTTGAATCATGATTTCACCTACTTCAAAATCTGGATTTACACCACCTGAAGCATTAGATACAAATAAACGCTCAATTCCTAATAATTTCATTACACGAACAGGAAAAGTTACTTGTTTCATGTCGTAACCTTCATAGAAATGAAAACGACCTTGCATCGCAACAACTTTTTTACCTCCTAATTCACCGAAGATCAATTTCCCTGAATGACTTTCTACAGTTGAAACTGGAAAGTTTGGAATATCGCTATAAGAAATCTCATCAATTACGTTAATTTCTTTCACTAAACCTCCTAAACCAGTACCTAAAATAATACCAATTGTTGGTTGAATTGAAGTTTTTGATTGAATGTAATTAACAGATTCTTTAAATTGAGTCAACATAATTTGTAATGTATTTATTAAACGCTTCTTTTTTATCTATTTCGATTTCAATTTCTTGGTAAAACCATGGAGTAGTTGAAATGGAGTTTTTATATTCATTTGATGATAATCGAACAAAATCTTTTTCAGTTGTAATTATCACTTTATTTTGTTGCGCAAAAGTATCAAATTTTTGCTGAATTTGTTCTATATCTTTACTAGTAAATTCATGATGATCTGAAAATTGAAAAAATTCAACATTATACGTTGATTTTAAATGTCCTAACAGTGGTTTTGGGTTTGCTATTCCAGTCACTAACAATACATTTTCAATTGGGTCTAAATATTCTTTTCCAAAAGAGACTAATTTCCCATAATTGATGTTTGAAAAGTAAATGTTTTCCGGGTTGAATTTCAATTCTTTTTTAATGCGTAATTTATTGGATTCCTCCAGTTTTGAAGGGCATTTTGAAACGATAACTAAATCAGCTCTTTTTCTTCCAGTTTTCCATTCCCTTAGATTACCAGCTGGCAACATTAAATCAGATGAATACAGTTCGTTATAATCTGTAATAATAATATTTAAACCTGCTCTTACAGCTCGATGTTGAAACGCATCATCTAAAATAATTAGATCGTTTTCTGGAAATAATTCATTGATTTTTTGAACGCCCTCAACTCTTTTTTCACAAACAGTAACTTTTACTTTTGGTGAAAATCGATTGTAATAGAGTAGGGGCTCATCTCCAATTGAAAAAGCAGTTGAATTTTCATCGGCTAATAAGAACCCATTTGTTTTTCTTCCATAACCCCGACTTAAAATAGAAAGTTGATAGTTGTCTTTTAAGAGTTTTGTAAGATAGGCAACGTGTGGTGTTTTACCTGTTCCACCTACTGCTAAATTCCCTATGCAAATTGATTTTTTGGGAATTTTAAATTCTTTTTTGAATCCATAATCATACAATCCATTTCTTATGAAAGTAATGATGCCATAAACCCAAGCAAATGGAAATAAAAGAATTCTTAAACGTTGCATTAATCAAAAATAGAAAATAAAGCTCGTTTTAAAGATAGAAGGATACTTAATTTTTCTTAAAACATTATTCAAATTGTTACTAAACTAATTTTATTCACCACTTTGACCAAAGTCAGAAAAATTTTGATCAGTAGAATAATAGTAAATTCTAACTTGAGCAACATCTCTTAAAAAGTCTATTTTACCGATTTCAAATCGATTGATTTTCAAACCTGTTCGTTCTTCTAAATCAGCTCTCATTTCAGCATGTAATTCGGGCTTTATCAGGTCAATTCGTTCGTAAATTATAATTTTTCTAGTTTCATGTTTCAACAACCAAAGGTTCTCTAAACCAAATGTTAATAGTGTGACTGTACCGTTTATTAATAATATTTCAGAAACACTAACTCTGTTTGAAGCTAAAGAGTTCACAACACTCATTCCAATGATCAAAAATAAGTAGGTCATTTCTTTAATTTCAATCGCATCTGTTCTGTATCTAATGATACCAAAAATGGCAAAAAGACCCAGTCCCATCCCTGTGTCGATGTCTAATTTTTTCAAACTAAAGCACAAGAAAAAAGTAATTGTTCCAATTAAATAGTAAGTAAATAAATAATCTTTTCTTTTCGTTTTCGGATAATATAAGAATCGAATAATAACTGTTAGGAAAAATAAATTAACTCCTAATCTTAAAAGAAGGCTATTAAAATCTTGTCCATCAAACCATGTAATTGTTTGGTCACTTGGAAGGACTTTCAAAGCAATTAATAATGAATTAAACATATGCATTTATTTTTTTTAGTTTGAGTAATTTTTCTTTGAATCGGTTATATTTTATTTTGTCGTTTGCATAAAGCTCTATTGCTCCAATACAATATTTACTTAATCTGTATGGTCTAATCTGATTTGATTTCATTAAGATATAAAATGGCGAATTACGATTAACAATTTCTTGCTTTAATTCAGCAATTATCAAATTATTAAAATTAATTTCTTTCGTTTCCCATTTAAACATCATTTGAAAATCAAAAGTAAGTCTTTCTTTTAGTTCATTGTTGACCAATGTAATTCTATGAAATGAATTCCATAATTTTGGTTTTAGATCAATTGTTTCAGAAATATTTTTCTTTAAAAATGATATTTGGTTTTCATTCGTTAATTCATTTGATATTTCGTCTACAACTATTCTACTTTTTTTAGTTCTTCCTTTTACTTTATGTTTTATTTCAAGAAAAGTTAAATCAGACTCAACATATTTTCGAAATCGAACTTTATACCGATCAACTCTTCCAATATGATGGTCATTGTAAAATTTGAAATTCAATTCATCGAAGTATAAACTTTCATAAAATGGAGTTCGAGTTCCTTCAATTTCAAGTACTTTATAATTGGTTTCAAGTTGAACTAAAATTCGTTTAAATTCAATAAAACTGAAAGCAAACTTTGTATCAACTCTATTCATTAATTTCACCTCATCCATCTCATCCAATGAAATAGAAGTAAAATTATCAAGAATCGATTGTAGTTCTTTTGCTAGCATTTATTTTTTGTTTGAATATTACTGAACTGTTATTTTACCTTTTTGGATTTCGTCATTTTCTTTTTGTAAAGTGAAAATATACGTTCCATTCGCAAGGTTATTTCTCTCAATAATTATTTCTGACGAATTAAACTTTTGTGAACTTAACTTTTTTCCAGTTAAATTAAATATTTCTACAATATAATTGGCATTAGTTGAATTGTTAAATTCAATTCGTGTGCTTTCTGAAAATGGATTAGGAAAAATTCTAAGACTGAAATTTGAATCATTTATTTCCTTAAATGATAAGGGTGAATCATATTTAATTGTAACGATATCTTTTTGACCATTAGTTGAATTGCTATTTCCTGAAACGTAAACATTGTTCAGTCCATCAAGTGACATAGTATTAATTCCATCATTTTGATTGATTTGACCGTCATAGGTCTGACTCCATATAACTGTACCGTTCTTGTTTATTTTACGAATGAAAAAATTTGAATTGGTTGCGGATATTCCTGTCTGACCTGCAATAATTATAAAACCATTATTGTCGTATTCAATTGCTGAAGGAATATCATCTAAATGATTTGTTCCATCAAAATGATTGATCCAAGTTTGAGTACCGGATGTGTTAATCCCAAATGTTACAATATCGTTTTGTAGTCCGTCATTTTGTGTTCCTGTAATAAATATTTCTCCATTTGCATTTTTTGCTAATGCGATTCCTCTATCATTACCGGATCCACTATTGTAGGTGTTTATCCAATTTTGTACACCATTAACTGCGTATTGAATAGTTACAATGTCATCATCGTTTCCATTATCTTTTCTACCAGTAACAGTAACATTGTTTGAATTATCGATGATTAAATCAGAAGGTTTATCGTTTCCATTTAATCCATCATATCTCTGTAACCATTGTTGAGTACCAGTTGCATTGTAACAAATAGTTACATAATCATCATCATTTCCATTATCGCTTTTACCGGTAATAAAGACTTTTCCTGTTTGTAAAATACCTAATCCACTTGGGATATCTGTTGCGTTTCCAGTTCCATTGAATCGAGTTGCCCATGTTTGTACGCCACTTGAATTGTACTTAATTGTAATAAAATCTTCATTTAAAATAGTTGAAGCATCTCCGTCAGAGTATCCAGAAACATAGACATTACCTAAATTATCAATCGCTAAATGAACACCTTGATCTTCTCCATTTACACTTGGATTATTGTATTTTGAAATCCATTGTTGTGTTCCAGATGAATTATATTTAATCGTAGTAATATCATAATCTGTTGTGCTTTCTTTTGTGAAGCCGGTGATATATACATTTCCTGCTGCATCTACCTTGATTGCTGTGGCTTCGTCTGTGCTATTGTTGGTGCCATTATAAGTTCTAGTCCATAAAGTGTCGCCTATAGAATTTAATTTGATAACACACATGTCTTTTTCTGTTGAAGCATTGTAGGTGTATCCAGCCAAATAGGTATTTGCTCCAGAGCTTTCTACAAAAATGTCATTTACATTATCAGAATTATCACCTTGACCATCGATTGTTTTCGCCCAAGTTAATGTTCCTGATGTTGTGTATTTTAATGTTAAAGCATCTTTTTGACGACTAGCATTTTCAGAGTAACCTACAACAATAAGTGATGTTCCATTTAATACAATTGAAGTACTATTTTCGTCAAAGTTTGATGGTCCTTGGTAAGATTGTAACCAAGATTGTGTTCCAGAAGGTGTGTATGAAATCGTTACGATATTGAAGTTGTCAATTAAAGGATTATTATTTATATCTGAATGTCCAGTAACAATGATATTTCCTGAATTGTCCAGAACGATCGACGAAGCTTCATCAGTTAAATCTCCAACTCCATTATATGTTTTTACCCATTGTTGACTTCCGCTTGAATTGTATTTTAGAGTACAATAGTCATAATTTGTTGTAGTTGAAGGGTCATTATCTGTTTTACCAGCAACATATACATTACCACTACCATCAACTACGATTCCATATGCTTTATCATTGTTCCCTCCAGTTCCATTATAAAGAATTCCTCCAGTCCACAATTCTGTTCCGTTTGATGCGTATTTAATCGTTAAAATATCATCATCTGAACCATTATCACTTTTTCCTGTGATGTATAAATTGAAAGAGCCATCAATAAACATATTTTCAGGTCGATCATCTAATCCTTTATCTAAAGCAATTTGCCAGTTAATTGAGCCATTGCTATTATATTTTATCGTATAGTAATCATCATCCGTTCCATTGTTGCTTCTTCCTGTAACATAAACATTACTTGAATTATCAGTTACAACTTTGACTGCTCTATCTGTTGCGTTTCCATTTCCATTATAAAGAGTTGACCAAATTAAAGATCCTGAGTTATCATATTTTAATGTAATAAAATCATCATTTGTGTTGTTAGAAACATCAATATCTGTTTTTCCAGTTACGTAAATATTTCCAGAAGCATCTAGAGCAATCGAATTACCTTGGTCATCTTGATTAGAAATATTATTATAGATTAAAGTCAACAATAATAAACCATTCGGATCATATTTCAGGGTGACAATATCATCCTCATTATTTGTACTTTTAGAATAGCCTGTTACAAATACATTATTAGAGGCATCACATGCAATCGCAAGAACTTCATCATCTTTTTTTCCTGAACCATTGTAAGTTTTTGTCCAAAGCGTATCTCCATTTGAGTTTAATTTTGCAATTAGGTAGTCTTTTTTGTTTCCTGAATTAACAATATATCCAGCTAAATATATATTACCACTATTATCGGCTATAGCACAGTTTATTTTATCAGAATAATCTCCTTTACCATTATAACGATTAAGCCATTGTTGTGAAGGTTGTTGTGCATAAATGTTAGAAATGGAAAGAAAAATAAAAAAATAGAATGTAGATAATTTCATGATGTAGCTTTCTGTTGTAACGTTTATTTATCCATTTTGGTTGGTTCAATATAATAAATAAATAGTTAAATTAACAATTAGGAAATACAATTGTATTTAAATTGAAATGATTGATTTTTTTAAACTGTATATGAAATCTACTTTCGTTAGTTTAAATTTTAGCTTTTGAATGGTTTAATTCCCATCTTTTTTTGATGAATTTGAATGCGTAGTGTGTTACAAAACTTGACCCTGCACCCAATACAGCTCCTGCCAAAACATCTGTTGGATAATGTACACCTAAGTACATTCTTGAATAGCCAACTCCAGAAGCATAGATAAAAGCTGGAGCGATTACATACCATTTTGGATATTGAAGACTAATAGTTGTAGCTGCTGCAAACGCCATAGAAGTGTGACCAGAAGGGTAGGATTTTGAGCCTGCAACTGAATGTTTATGAATATCATCAGGATAAGTTACAAAAGGTCGCGCTCTGTCAATTGTAGTTTTTAATAGTGTTGTAGCAAATCCATTGATTAGTTGATTTGAAAAAGATTCAAAACTGTTCCAAACCATTTCTGGATTTTTTTTCACTTTTCCATAAATGAATAAACCAGTCGGAATACCTATAGCGAGATATGTATCTGAATCAGAAAGCCCTCTCATAATTCCACCTCCAAACGGGGTGTATTGATCATTAATTTTTTTTAATAATAAATAATCTTTGTCTTGTGCTTTACTGTTTGAAATTGAAAAGATAAAAATAAAAAGTAAAATGAAGTTTTTAATTGAGATCATCGTATACTGGTAATTTTTCTAAATAAATTAGTTTGTTATTTACTCTGTCAATTTTACAAAATACGTGATGAATGCCGTTTGTCATCATCAAATAATCGACATTCAACTTGAAATTATATTGAGCAATTTGATGAAATACATTTTCTGTAAGTGGAACATCGACCGCTTTACATTCAATTAATAAAAGTGGCTTACTTTCTTTGCTGAACACGATTAAGTCGCATCTTCGGCTAAGTTTATTGATGGATAAGGAAACTTCAGAAGCGATTAATCCTAAAGGAACTTTAAAATCATTTACTAAATAATGAATTACATGTTGACGAACCCACTCTTCTGGGGTAAGAACCAATGTTTTTTTTCGTGCAACACACCATACAAAAAGTTCATCCCCTTTTTTCGTGATTTTTAATTGAGCTTTTGGAAGAGCAAGTGCTTGCATGAAAAATGAAATTGTAATGAATTATATTTTACAACATTAACAATTCAATATTCTTAAATTTCAAATCGAAGACTTTTCCAAGAACTTCACTTGTTAATACACCTTTATAAATGTATACACCACTTCTAAATCCAGGATCTTTAATGATTAATTCTTTACAACCACCTTTTTCACCCATTTCTAATAGAATTGGAGAGAATATATTTGATAAAGCAAATGAAGCTGTTCTTGAAACTCTAGATGCAATGTTTGGAACACAATAGTGAATAATACCATGTTTTACAAAAGTTGGTTCGTTGTGATTGGTTACATGTGATGTTTCAAAACATCCCCCTTGATCTATACTTATATCAACAACTACAGATCCAGTTTTCATGCCTTCAATCATACCTTCTGTAACTACACATGGTGTTCTTCCAAGTGGAGCTCTCAAAGCACCAATTACAACATCTGCTCTAAATAATGCTTTTTCTAAAATTTTTGGTTGAATAACTGAAGTATGTATTCTTCTTCCTAAATCGTTTTGTAATCTTCTTAATTTAGTTAACGAATTATCAAAAACTTTTACATTAGCTCCTAACCCTAAAGCTGCTCTTACAGCATATTCTCCAGCCGTTCCAGCACCAATTACAACTACATCTGTTGGTTGAACACCAGCAATTCCACCTAGCATAATTCCTTTTCCAGAATTGAAAGATGAAAGCAATTCTCCTGCAATTAAAATTGATGTTGTTCCAGCAATTTCACCCATTGAGCGAACAATAGGGAATGCACCTTCTTCATCTCTAATATAATCCCAGGCAACAGCTGTAATTTTCTTTTGCATTAATTTTTGCAAAATAGCTTTTGGTTGAACGGAAATTTGTAATGCTGAAACCAATGTTTGATTTCCTTTCATCATTTCGACTTCATCTTCAGTAGGTGGAGATACTTTGAAGATAATGTCGCAAGCAAAAATTTCTTTTCGATCATAACAAATTTCTGCTCCAGCTTCACTGTAATCATTGTCTGAGAAATTGGCCATTTCACCAGCTTTTGATTCAATTTTCACACGATGTCCATTTGAAACTAATAATGATACAGCTTCAGGAACTAAAGCAACACGTCGCTCTTGAAATGAATTTTCTTTTGGAATACCTATATATAAATTACCTTTTTTACGAGCAATTTCTAACATTTCTTCTTTTGGAAGTAAACTTCCTTGTTGCATTAAATGCTTTAATATATTAGGATCTGTCTTCATAATTCAAAACTTATAGTTCGACGATTATCTTCTGTACTGCGAATATACGCCCAAATTGTGTTTTCTGGTAATAGATTTGAAATTTTTTCTGGCCATTCTATAAAACAGTAGTTTCCACTATATAACATTTCTTCAATTCCAATATCGAAAGCTTCAATTTCTGAATTCAAGCGATATAAATCAAAATGATAGATTTTACCGTAAGCCACACTATCATATACATTCACTAAAGAATAGGTTGGTGAACCTTCAATGTCTTCGATACCCAATCCTTTTAGGATCGATGTTATAAATGTTGTTTTTCCAGCTCCCATTTGACCATCAAAAGCAATTACTTTTCGATGATTTAATTCATTAAAAAAAAGCATTGACTTCTCTGGTAGCTCTGATAAATTGTTTATTTCTATTTCCATTTTTAATACTTTCCCTCCTAAGAGGAGGGGGAGGGAGTTGACAATTACTAATGATTTATTAAAAGTTTGTCATCCCCAATTATTCAAACTATTATTTCGCTGATAAAACTACAAAAGGAATTAATAATTCTTCCAATGAAATTCCTCCATGTTGAAAAGTTTCACCATAATGATTCACAAAATGGTTAAAATTATTTGGGTAAACAAAGAAATCATTTTCTCTTGTAAATACAAATTCAGACGATAAAGCACCTTTAGGTAAAAAAGCATCCGCTGGATTTTTAATTGCAAATACCTCTTTGTCTTTATATGATAAATTTCTTCCGACTTTGTATCTTAAATTCGAATTGGTACTTTTTTCTCCGACAATTTTCACAGGATTATTCACCTTAACTGTTCCATGGTCAGATGTGATGATTAATTTATGTTTAGCATCGGCAATTTTTTTGATAATATCTTGTAAAGGCGAATGTTCAAACCAAGAAACGGTTAAAGATCTGTAAGCCGCTTCGTCATCGGCTAATTCACGAATTACTTTCATGTCTGTTCGAGCATGTGAAAGCATGTCTACGAAATTGTAGACAATCGCGTTGAAATCATTTTCTTTTAATTGGTGGAATTGATCTGCTAATTTTTTACCAGCATCGTAATTGGTTACTTTATTGTATGACCATTTCACGTTTTTACCAAGACGCTTTAAATTCGCTTCCAATAATTCTTTTTCATACATGTTTTTTCCTTCTTCATCTTCTTCAGTTACCCAATATTTTGGTAATAACTTTTGAATTTCAGAAGGCATTAATCCTGAGAACAAAGCATTTCGAGCATAATGTGTTGCTGTTGGAAGAATTGAAAAAATAATTTCATCGTCCTCAACATTAAAATATTTTGAGAAAATTGGTTTTAATACTTGCCATTGATCGTAGCGTAAATTATCAATCACTAGCAACGTCACTTTTTCAGTTGGTTTGAATAATGGTGCAACACGGTCTTTGATAATGGTATGAACCATTTGCGGACCTTTTTCAGAACCATCTAACCAATCTAAATAATTGTTTTCAATGTATTTGCAGAATAAATTGTTAGCCTCTTTCTTTTGCATGTTTAAGATTTCACGCATTCCAGAATCTTCAATTTTTTCTAATTCTAATTCCCAATAGACTAATTTTTTAAAAACTTCAGTCCATTCTTCAAAATCCAAATGATTATTTAGAGTCATTCCCAATTGACGAAACTCTTGTTGGTAGTTGGAATTCGTTTTTTGAGAAATCAATTTCGAATGATCAAGCAATTTTTTTAATGTCAATAAAATTTGATTTGGATTCACCGGTTTGATGAGGTAATCGGCGATTTTACTTCCGATTGCTTCTTCCATAATATATTCTTCCTCACTTTTCGTGATCATTACAACCGGAACAAGTGGTTTAATATCTTTGATTTGAGCCAATGCTTCTAATCCAGAAATACCAGGCATATTTTCATCTAAAAAAATGATATCGTAATTGATGTCATTACTTTTTTCAACTGCATCTGCACCGTTATTGACTGTTGTTACTTCGTATCCTTTTGATTCTAGAAATAGAATATGTGGTTTCAATAATTCAATTTCGTCATCTGCCCAAAGTATTTTCGCTTGCATTCGCTTTAAATTTTTAAATTTGAAATTCGGTTTAAAATTATTCAATTGCGTCCAATATTCAATAGAAATAATAAGAAGAAAATATTTAACGATCCAATCTATGGTTTTATTTCAATTCCAGATGAGTTTATTTTCGATCTTATAGAGCATCCCTTCTTCCAACGTTTGAGAAGAATTTTACAATTAGGTACAACTAACTTGGTGTATCCGGGAGCTTTACATACGCGTTTTCATCATGTTTTAGGTGCGATGCATTTGATGATGAATGCTGTTTCGGTTATTCGTAGAAAAGGACATGAAATAACGGAAGACGAAGAAAGAGCTGTTTTAATTGCGATTTTATTACACGATATTGGACACGGTCCTTTCAGTCATGCGTTGGAATATGACATCGTTGATAAAGTTAGTCACGAATCAATTTCAAGTTTTTTTATTGAACGTTTGAGCGAAGAATTTGATGGTCAATTGGATTTGGCTTTATTGGTATTTCAAAACAAACACAGCAAACCTTTTTTACATCAATTGGTTTCAAGCCAATTAGACATGGATCGATTGGATTATCTAAACAGAGATAGTTTTTATACAGGTGTTAGCGAAGGAGTTGTTGGAAGCGAACGAATCATCGAAATGTTGAACGTTCACGAAGGAAATTTGGTCGTTGAAGAAAAAGGAATTTATTCTGTAGAGAAATTTATTGTTGCTCGTCGTTTGATGTATTGGCAAGTTTATTTACATAAAACAGTTGTAGCTGCAGACAGTATGTTGATCCGAATTTTGAGAAGAGCAAAAGAATTAAGTCATCAAGGAAAAGAATTATTTTCAAGTCCGGCTTTAGCTTTCTTTTTGAAAAATGATATCACATCAGAAGATTTTAAAAATAGGAGAGAAGTGTTAGATACATTCGCTCAATTAGATGATTACGACATTCTTTCAGCTATTAAAGTTTGGCAGCAACATGAGGATAAGGTATTATCAATTCTATCGACGCATTTCATCAATCGTAAATTATTTAAAATTGAAATTGCAAAAGAGCCATTTGCGCCTGATAGAATTCAATTAGAAAAAGAAATCGTTATTCAAAAATACAATTTAACACAAGAGGAAGCGCAGTATTTTGTGTATTCAGATACATTAACAAACAACGCCTACAACGAAGACAAGCAAAATATAAACCTATTGATGAAAAACGGACACATCATTGATTTATCAAAAGCATCTGATAATTTAAATATCTCCGCATTGGCAAAACCGGTTGAGAAATATTTTTTGTGTTACCTGATTTGATTTTGGATTTTGAATTTTTGATTTTGAATTGGAGGTGATAAACGAGAATCATTATTTGAAACGATTTTAAATATTAATAACTGATTCTTTAACTAGTGAATTTCAATATATAAAAGAATAATTTTTAAATACGATCTTATTTTTTTTCTTTTCAAAGTGATTGAAAATATCTTAACTTTGGTTTGAATGCTAGAAGAGCATAATTCATTTATTTAATACCAATCCTGATGAACTTAGAAAATCTGTATTCAAAAAAAAAGGCTCTATTTACTTATATAGCTTCTATTGAAGATGAAGCAATAATTGACAAGCTATTGTTTATCGTAAAATCAAGTGATTTGAATATAGATGTTAATCATCTTGGCCGAAATGATTTGGAATATAATGATCTAGATTATAAGCAGATTGAAGTTCCAGATTGGAATATAAATAAAATTGACACTAGGTTAGAAAGTCCCAAAAAAAATCCTAATCAAGCTTTAGATTTCAATGATGCTACGAATGACATTGAAGAAGATTTATAATGTATAAAATTGTTATTCTATCTAAGTTGGAGTTTGATTAGATGATTTTAACTTTGAATTTAATACAAAAAAAATAATGATTAGGAATGTCACCCACCTCAATCATCTCCCGATATAAATCGGGACAAGCTCTCAAGGGAGGAAGTAGAATGTTAATCCAAAATTCAAAATCAATAATCCAAAATTTATTTACTCCTTCTTCAAATTCCCTTTCTTCCACTCTTGGATAAACTTTGACCAAGCATAAGGGTTTAAAAGATTGTTAGATGGCATTTGTCCGTTGGTGTAAATTTTAGTGTAGAACTGATTTGCAGAATAACCAGAAGCTAATGAAGCATCATTATCTAATTTAGCTGCTGCAAATGCTAGACTAGCACCAGATAATTCTTTCTGAGCTCTTCTGAATGCATCATCGTATGGTTTCATTGCTACAAAATAACGTGCAAATTCATCTCTAGAAGGCCAAGGATAGATATCAACTTGAGGTAAATTAACAGTATCTTTTTGTAACATATGGATAATTGAATAGCGATTATCTTTCAATGTATCAGGAACTATAAAACTTGATTTTTTATAACCGTAAAATGAAAAAATTAACGTGTCACCTGGGTAAGTAACCATTGAAAAATAACCATAATAATCAGATAAAACGCCTCTTCTTAATGTTTTATCATAAACAGTTGTGTAAGATAATTGTTCCAATTCATTTTCTGAAACAACAACACCAGAAAGTTGAATCAATCGGTTCGTGTCAATATAGAGTGTGTCTTTACTTTGTGCTTTTGAATAGAAATTAATAAAGCAAAGGCAAAAAATTATAAAGGTTTTATTTATTTGAAGTTTCATCATCTTCGTTAAATTCTAAAATTGAAGAGTAGAAAACATTTCTCAATTCAAAAATACATTACTACAAGGTTACGTTTTTTTGTATGAAGCATCAATATATTATGGAAATTTTAACAAAAAATTAAGCCGTTAAATTAATTTGTTAACCTAAGTGGATGCTGAATTTCAACTATGAATGTTATATTTGCACGAATTTATTAAACGAAGTTTAAATGTCACTTTCAAATATCACGCAAGTAAGAGAAGGGTTAACATACGATGATGTATTATTAGTACCTGCTTATTCAGAAGTTTTACCTCGTGAAGTTCAATTGAAAACGCAATTTTCACGAAACATTACTTTGAATACACCAATCGTTTCAGCAGCGATGGATACCGTTACAGAATCTAAATTAGCGATTGCAATTGCACAACAAGGAGGAATCGGAGTGATCCATAAAAACATGACGATTGCCGAACAAGCGCTAGAGGTTCGAAAAGTTAAACGTTCTGAAAGTGGAATGATCTTAGATCCTGTGACACTTCATGAAAGTCTTTTTGTGAAAGATGCACTTCATTTAATGAAAGTAAATAGTATTGGAGGTATTCCTATCGTTGATGATGCTGGAAAATTAGTTGGTATCGTCACAAACAGAGATCTTCGTTTTGAGAAAAACAGCTTACGTCCTATTAAAGAAGTTATGACGGCTAAAAACATCGTTACAGCAAGCGATGGGACAAGTTTGGCAACAGCTGAAGGAATACTTCAAGAAAATAAAATCGAAAAATTACCTGTAGTTGATGCAACCAATAAATTAATTGGTTTGATTACTTACAGAGATATTATAAAAGTAAAAGAGCATCCAAATTCTTGTAAAGATTCTTACGGACGTTTAAGAGTTGCAGCAGCAGTTGGTGTTACGAATGATACTGTCGAAAGAGTTGATGCTTTGGTTGAAGCCGGAGTAGATGCCATAATTATTGATACAGCTCACGGACATACGCAAGGTGTTGTTACGAAATTAAAAGAAGTAAAAGCAAAATTTCCAAACTTAGATGTAGTTGTTGGAAATATTGCAACGGCTTCTGCAGCAAGATATTTAGTTGATGCTGGTGCCGATGCTGTGAAAGTGGGTATTGGTCCGGGTTCTATTTGTACTACTAGGATTATTGCAGGTGTTGGTGTTCCTCAATTAACTGCGGTGAACGATGTTGCAAGAGAATTAGAAGGTACAGGTGTTCCTGTAATCGCTGATGGAGGTATTCGTTATACAGGTGATATTGTAAAAGCAATTGCGGCGGGAGCAGATTCTATTATGGTAGGTTCTATGTTTGCAGGTGTTGAAGAGTCACCAGGTGAAACAATTATTTTTGAAGGACGAAAATTCAAGTCTTATAGAGGAATGGGATCGCTTGAAGCAATGCAAAAAGGATCAAAAGATCGTTACTTTCAAGATGCAGAGGATGATGTGAAAAAATTAGTACCTGAAGGAATCTCGGGAAGAGTTCCATATAAAGGTAATTTAGATGAGGTAATGTATCAAATCATCGGTGGATTAAGAGCCGGAATGGGCTACTGTGGTTCAGTAAATATAGAGAAGTTAAAAGGTGCTGAATTTGTTAGAATAACAAATGCAGGAATGAAAGAGTCTCATCCACATGATGTCACGATTTCAAGAGAGGCGCCAAATTATAGTATAAAATAATGTTAAAATTGTTTCGTTTAACAGAAGTTGAATTAAATTTATCAAAAAATAACCTTAAATAAGAAATGAAAAAGTATATATTATTTGTAGTTAGTTCTTTATTTGTATTAAACACGTTTTCACAACAAGATCCTGTTTTACTTGAGATTGGGGATAAAAAAGTAACTAAATCAGAATTTTTACAAATTTATTTAAAGAATAACCCAAATCCGAAATATGATAAACAATCATTGGATGAATACATGGAGTTATTCAAAAAATTTCAATTAAAAGTTATTGAAGCTGAAGCATTGGGATACGATACGATTCCAAAATTAAAGAAAGAATTAGAAGGTTATAGAAAACAATTAGCAACACCTTATTTAATTGATTCTGTAACGAATCAAGCATTGGTGAAAGAGGCTTTTGAAAGAACGAAAAAAGAAATTCGTGCATCACATATTTTATTGAGAATTGAACCAAATGCTTTACCTGCTGATACTTTAAGAGTTTACAATCGTTTGTTGGATATTAAAAAAAGAATTGAAAACGGTGAAGATTTCGCAACTGTAGCGAAAGGAAAAGCAGGGTCTGAAGATCCATCTGTTGTAAATAATGCTGGTGATTTAGGTTATTTTACGGCTTTTCAAATGGTTTATCCTTTTGAAGACGCTGCTTTTACTACTCCTGTTGGTAAAGTTTCTAATCCAGTTAGAACTCGTTTTGGTTATCATTTAATTTATGTTACTGATATTCGAAATGCTAGAGGTACCATTAAAACGGCTCATATCATGGTTGCTGTTCCTAAGGGTTCAACAAATGAAGATGTTGAGTCTGCTTCAAAAAAAGCAAATGAGATTTATGCAGAGTTACAAAAAGGTGGAAATTTCGAAGAATTGGTAAAAAAGTATTCGGATGATCCTAGTTCTAATTCTAAAGGAGGTGTTTTACCAGCTTTTGGAACAGGAACAACGACTAGAATGGTTCCTGCATTTGAAGAAACTGCATTTGCTTTGAAAAATAATGGAGATTATTCAATGCCAATTAAGACAGATTATGGTTTTCATATTATTAAAAGGTTGGAATGGACAGATGTACCTGCATTTGAAACAGCAAAAAAAGAATTGCAAGGGAAGGTAAACAAAGATGAACGTTCTTTGAAAACGCAAGAGTCATTTGTTGCTAAATTGAAAAAAGAATATAGCTATAAGAATAAAAGTGCTAAATCATTGAAGTGGTTTGAAAAAAACATAGATTCAACTTATTTTGAAGGTAAATGGACAGCAGGAAAACTGAAGTCAAATAAATCACTTTTTATTTTAGATGGAAAAAAGTTTAGCCAAAAAGAATTTGGAACATTTTTAGAAAATAACCAAAGAGGTGTTAAAAAAGAAGATTTTCATACGATTGTAGCAAATCAATATAAAAAATTCGAGAAAGAAGCAATTTTAGGATATGAAGAATCAAAATTACCTGCAAAGTATTCTGAATTTAAAGCGTTGTTAAATGAATATCATGATGGTATTATCTTATATGAAGTAATGACAGATAGAGTTTGGAATAAAGCAATGAAAGATACAACCGGGTTAAAAGATTTTTTCGAAAAAAATAGAGATCAGTACTTGTGGGGTAAACGTGTGAATGCAATGGTTTATGAATGTTCAAACAAGGAAATAGCTTCAGAAGTATACAAAATGATCCAAAATGACACAATCAATTCTAAACACGTAATTGAGAAAATCAATAAGGAAAGTGAATTAAATTTAAGAGTGAAAACAAACAAATATGATGTAGCAGTTACACCTTTCTTGAAAGATCAAAATATTGCAATGGGAATTAATAAACCATATGAATTTGAAGGTAAAATTTATGTGGTTAAAGTTTCTGAAGTTATAGCACCAGGAAGAAAAGAATTAACAGAAGCTAAAGGAGCAATTACTTCAGATTATCAAAATTATTTAGAAAAAACATGGTTGGATGAATTGAATAAAAAACATCCAATAAAAATCAACGAAACAGTTCTTTACTCGATTGGCAAATAAATTAAAATATAAGTTGGAACAGGCTGGCTTTCTTGTCAGCCTGTTCTGTTTATTGCTGTTCACTAATTGTTCAGGGGACAATCCTATTATCGCATCAGTTGATGGTAATGATTTAACTAAAGAAGATGCGAAGATGATGATGAATCATTTAGGCTATTCTATTGAAAACCCTCAAGATTGGAAACGTTTTGTTTTGTTTTGGAGCGAACAACAAATGCTAAAAGAAGAATTGATTGCAACTGATGAAGTAAAGGCAAGACTAGTTGAATTGAGAAGCCAAGTTTTTGCTGGAGATTTATCAAGGTATTATCTACAAGAACTATTGATTGCTCAAAAACTAGACACATCAATAACAGAGAATGAATTGAAGAAATTTTATGATTCGAACAAAGAAGCTTTTGAATTACAAGATTATATTGTTAAAGCATTATATGTAAAAGTGCCAAAAGAAGCAAAAGAACTTGATAAATTTAAAAAGTATTACTTGTTAAAAAATGATAAAGATTTAGCACAATTAAATTCAAATGCTAAACTTTACGCAGATGATTATTATTTTAATGATGAAAATTGGATTTATTTTTCAGAATTAACAAAGGATATACCTTTGAAAAATTATAATATTGATAACATAGTTTTGAATAGAACGAAAACTTATATTAGCGACAATAAGTACGTTTATTTTTTGAACATTATTGATTTTAATTTAAAAGATGAAACACCTCCGTTTGATTTTTTTAGAGATCAATTAAAAGAGATGATTCTTGCTGAAAGAATGAATACATTAAGAGATAAAAACGAGTCAGAAATGATTCAAGAAATAAAAAAGAAACATGAAATTAAAATTAATATTTAGTGTAATCTGTTTAAGTACAACTGTTGTTCTTGGTCAAAAAGACAATGTGATTGACAAAATCGCCGCTCAAATCGGAGACAATGTAATATTGAAATCTGATATTGAAGCACAAAAACTTCAAATGATTCAAGCAAAAATGGAAGTTTCAACTTCAACAGACTGTTCAATTTTGGAGGAATTAATGTATCAGAACTTATTAATGAATCAAGCAAAATTAGATAGTTTGGTTGTTTCTGATGCTCAAGTTGACGGTGAGATGGAAAATCGTTTGAGAATGTTAGAGCAACAAATTGGAAGTCGCCAAAAATTGGAGGAATTTTATGGGAAATCTACTTCTCAAATTAAGGAAGAATTTAGAGTGACAATAAAAGATCGTTTATTAGCTCAAGATATGGAATATAAAATCACAGAAGGTATAACAGTTACACCTAAAGAAGTGAAAGAATATTTCTCTACAGTTTTAGATGATAGCATACCTTTTATCAATTCAAAATTAAGTTTTCAGCAAATTGTATTCTACCCTGAGGTAACAGATGCAGATAAGAAAATGACATATGATAAATTGAATGATATTAGAAGTGGGATTTTAGCAGGGAAAAGTTTTGAAACTCAAGCAAGAATTCATTCGATGGATCCAGGAAGTGCTTCTCAAGGAGGAAAATACAAAGCTACTAGAGGTATGATGGTTCCTCAGTTTGATGCAGCTGTTTTCAGTTTAAATGTAGGGGAAGTTTCTCCTATTTTTGAGACGAGTTATGGTTATCATATTGTGACATTGTTAGACAGAAAAGGAGATGATTATACATGTCGTCATATTTTGCTAATTCCAGAGTATAGTAACAAAGCGTTGGAGATGGCTTCGTTAAAAATGGATTCTTGTTACAAGCAATTGGCAGCAAAAGAAATTACATGGGATGAGGCTGTTTTGAAATATTCAAATGACGAATTAACAAAACAAAATAAAGGGATAATCACAAATCCAATCAACGGAGAGCAAACATGGGATATGGAAGATTTAAATCAAGTGGATCAACAAATCTATGTATTAACAGATGCTTTAGAAAAAGGAGATATTACAACTCCAAATATGTATATTGATATTTACGATCATAAACAAGGAATTCGAATTGTTCGATTAATGGACAGAAGTGCTCCTCATAAAGCGAATTTAAATGATGATTTTACATTAATTAAAAACGCAGCTGAAAATGATAAAAAGCAAAAAGCAATTAGTAAATGGACAAAATCTAAAATTGCAAATGCCTATATCAGAATAGATGAAGAATACCTTGGTTGTAACTTCAAAAACCCTTGGGTGGTCAAATAGAATTTGTATATTTAAACATTCAAAAGAATTTAGTTATGTCAGATAAGGTTTTAGTAGATCAATTAGTCGCTCATTATAAAGAATTAAAACAAGAAATTCACAAAGTAATTGTTGGTCAAGATGATGTAGTAGATCAGGTGTTGATTTCTATATTTTCGAAAGGACATTGTTTATTAGTTGGTGTTCCTGGATTGGCAAAAACATTGTTAGTAAATACAATCGCACAATCATTAGGTTTGAGTTTTAATCGTGTGCAATTTACGCCCGATTTAATGCCTTCTGATATTATAGGTTCTGAAATTTTAGATGAAAACAGAAACTTTAAATTTATTAAAGGGCCTTTATTTAGCAATATCGTATTAGCGGATGAGATCAATAGAACTCCTCCTAAAACACAATCTGCACTTTTGGAAGCAATGCAGGAAAGATCTGTTACAACAGGTGGTGTAAATTATCCATTGCCAGCTCCTTTCTTTGTTTTAGCAACTCAAAATCCAATTGAGCAAGAAGGAACGTATCCATTACCTGAAGCACAATTAGACCGTTTTATGTTCAATATTTGGGTTGATTATCCAACGTATAATGAAGAAATGGCCATTGTTCGAGCGACAACTTCAGATGTGAAAACAGAATTGAAAAGAGTTGTTTCTGGAGAAGAAATTATGCAATATCAAGATTTAATTCGTCGCGTTCCTGTACCTGATAGTGTGTTAGAATACGCCGTAAAATTAGTTGGTAAAACACGTTTTAGTAGTGATTTTGCTCCTCAATTGACAAAAGATTTTATTTCATGGGGTGCTGGACCAAGAGCTTCTCAATACTTAA
>CALPRR020000016.1 GCA_943326025.2 Candidatus Kuenenia stuttgartensis
ATACTAGGTAGCTGTGGTATTAATAGTAGTTTGATGTTTAAAACTCCAAAAGGTGGAAGTTTTAAATATGATTCTATTCCAATGAAACCTTCAGAGGAATACCATATTACAAAGGACGATAAATTTAATTTTTATTTATATCCAAATTCAGGAGAGAAATTAATCGAATCTATAAGTGGAACGTCAGTTAATGGTGAGAATCTAATAAATAATAATGTGAATAGTGTTATTGTTAACTTTCAATACATTGTTAAGGGTGATGGATTTGTTGAATTACCTATAATTGGAAACGTAAAGGCTGAAGGTTTAACACTTACCGATTTTCAAGATTCATTAAAATTGAAATATTCAAATCAATATAATTCTCCTTTTATTAAGGTTGAATTAACGAATCAACGATGTGTTATTTTTTCTGGACAAGGTAGTAATGCGAGAATTATTCCAATTGTGAATAACAATACAACCTTAATGGAGGTTATTGCACAAGCAGGAGGGATTGATTCAAGAGGTCAAGCTAAATTAATAAAATTAATGAGAAGAGTCAATGGAAAAAGGGAAGTTTATTTAATAGATTTATCTACCATAGAAGGGTTGACTTATACAGATATGATTGTTCAAGGAAATGATTATATTTATATTGAACCAAAAGCTGAATTAGCAAAAGAGACAGTGAAAGAAATTGCTCCAGTAATATCAATCATATCATCTGTTTTTGTAATATTAAGAATCATTCAAACCTCAAATTAAATTGAATCCAAAAGGTAACAATAAGATAATAAATAAAGAGTACGATCCACAGATACTCTTAACGACCTTACAAAGAAATTGGTGGTGGCCAGCTTTTTTTATTTTGCTATTTTGTAGTGTAGCGTTTTTCTATTTAAGATATACAAAGTCAGTATATGAATCACAAATATTGATTCAAATAGGCAGCAAAGATCAAGCAAAAGAAGTTATGGATATTAAGCATATCAATACAAAGCCTGATGATATGTCTACAGAAATAGAAATTCTTAAATCTCAAATGTTGTTTGAAGAAGCAATTTTTAAATTGAATATGCATGTGAGTGTCTTTGCTAAAGGGGCTGTATTAACAGAAGAAATGTATAAATCAGGAGTTTTAAATATTATGCCTTATGAATTGCGTGATTCATCATTAGTCGATGTGCCAATTTCGGTTTCATTAAATAAAAATCAAATATTACTTTCTTATGAGCATGGTGGTCAAAAATTTGTAGCATCAGGTTTTCCTAATAAACATATAAAAAATAACCATTTTGATATCATTGTTAAAGTAAATGATATCAACAAACTTCGTCAAAATTTTGGTTCAAATGAATATTACTTTGTTTTTAATAGCGTTTCAAGTTTAGCAGCTAGATTATTACCTGATTTATCTGTCGCTCCTGTAAACGAATCGGCAAAAACGATACAAATTGTTTATAAAGGTCACAATCCTGAATTGTGTCATGATGTTTGTTTAGAAGTGGCTAATGCATTCATGTCTTACGATGATAATGCTCAAAGAAAAGGAGATGAAAATATTTTAAAATTTATAGACGAACAGCTAGATTATTTATCAGAAAAACTAAGAGAATCAAAAGATAGTTTAATGGAAATCCAAAGTGGTACTGATTTTTTGGGTACAACTGAATTTGAAAACAATTTATATACAAATGTCACAGAGCTTCAAGAGAGGCTAATGGAAATAAATGAAGAAGTAAGGGTGTTGGAGTATGCAAATTCGAAATTGACTCAAGATCCAAATCGTTTAGAGGTTTATAAATTACTTCCAGAAATGTTAGGTAAAAGTTTTGAAACCTATTTAAGTAAAAAAATTGATGATTTATTAATTTTATTAGAGCAAAAAGAAGATTTATTATTTGAAGTTACGAATGAGCATAGTGGAGTTAAATTGGTGACTCAAAAAATACAATTAAAGACACAATCTATTAGAAGAAGTATCTCAATTATTCAAGAACGATTAAAAGATGAAGTAAGAGCTTTAAACAGAAGAGTTGATAATTTTGAAGTTCGAATTAGTGGTTTACCAGGAAAGAAAATGGAATTTGGAAGATTAAGTAGGCTTCAAGAGATGAATGAAAAGTATTTTAATTTACTTCAAGAAAATAAGTTTTTATATTCAATTTCAGATGCCGGATATACGACTGAAAACAAATTGTTAAGCAGACCTTCAATTAGTAATGTTCCTGTTAGTCCAAATAGAAAATTAGTTTATATTTCATTTTTCTTTATAGGATTTATTATCGGAGTAGGTATCTTGTTTGTGAAATATTTAACATTTAACGAAATCAACTTAATTGAAGATTTAAACAAATTGTTACCAGAGCACGTTACAAATCTTGGGGGAATCCCGTTGGTAAAAAAAGATATGAAATTCTCTCAGTTATTAGCACATGATTTTCCGAAATCAATGTTGGCTGAAGCTTTTAGAAATATACGTACGAATTTAAGTTATATTAATCCAAATTATCAAACAATTGCTATTACTTCTTCTATTTCTGGTGAAGGAAAAACCTTCGTAGCACTAAACCTTGCAGGTATTATTGCAATGTCTGGTAAGAAGACCATTGTATTAGATTTAGATTTACGTAAACCAAAAATCCATTTAGGATTCAATACGACGAATGAAAAAGGGATGAGTGGGATGATTATTAATCAGTACACAATGGAAGAATGCATTCATAAATCTCCTATTGATACTTTGGATTTTATTACAGCCGGTCCAATTCCACCAAACCCATCTGAATTGATATTAAGTCAAAGATTTAAAGAAATTGTTGATGAATTAAAGAAAATTTATGATGTGATCATTATTGATAATCCGCCAGTAGGATTAGTTTCAGATGGTGTGAGAAACTTAACTGAAGCTGATATTCCAATTTATGTATTTAAGTCACATTATTCTAAAAGAACATTTGTTCAGAAGATTATTGAGTTATTCGAAATGCAGCAGCTGAAAAACTTAAATGTTATTTTAAATGGTGTTAAGAGAAGTAAACGAAATGGTGCGTATGGATATGGATATGGTTACGGTTACGGGTATGGTTACGGGTATGGTTATTCAGACAATTCTGCATATTTCAGAGATGATGTGAAAGTGAATTTCTTTACTAAATTTTTAAAACGATGGAAGTAATTAAAGGTGATATATCCGGTCTTTTAATTTTTCAACCTAGAGTTTTTTCAGATAATAGAGGTTATTTTTTTGAAAGTTTCAATCAAGAGAAATTTAATCAATTAACAGGGTTAGATGTTAAATTTTGCCAAGATAATGAGTCATTGTCAAAAAAAAATGTTTTGAGAGGTTTACATTTTCAAAAACCTCCATTCGCTCAAGGCAAATTAGTGCGTGTAATTTCAGGAAAAGTATTAGATGTTGCCGTTGATATTCGAAAATCTTCAGAAACTTATGGCAAATACCAGATTATAGAATTGTCTGCAGAAAACAAAAAAATATTTTGGATTCCACCTGGATTTGCACATGGTTTTTTAGTGTTGGAAGAAAATACTGTTTTTAGTTATAAATGTTCAAATTATTACTCTCCTGAATCAGAGGGTACTATAAAGTGGAATGATGAAAATCTAAAAATAGAATGGCCAATTTCTGGACCAAATGTTTCTGAAAAAGATAATGATGGGGAAGATTTTGTTAATTTTGTATCACTGTTCGAATAAGTTTGTAAATCGTGGGTATTAAAATAGCTCAATTAATAAGTTTTTGTATTGGAGGAATTATGATTTCTGCTTTATGTAATGAGTTATTATTAAGGTTCTCAAAATCATTAGGTATTCGAAATAAAAATGATGTTTTTGTTCGATGGAGTAATGAGTCAAAACCTTCGTTAGGAGGAGTTAGTTTTTTTGTGGTATTTGTTTTTACAGCAATTGGTTATTCGATTGTTTTTGAAGACAACATTTTTCATAATATAAAATACATTGGTTTATTTTTATCAGGTTCAATTGCTTTCTTAATGGGCCTAGCAGACGATGCTTACAACACAAGACCTTTGGCAAAATTGATAATTCAAATTACATGTGGAGTTATCATGGTTGTAACTGGAGTCAGCCTTCATATATTTAACAATTATTATATAGATGGTTTGCTAACTATTATATGGGTAGTAGGTATAATGAATTCATTGAATATGTTAGATAATATGGATGGAATTACTGGAACAACAGTATTTTTCATTTTAGTTACGTGTTTGGTGTCGAATTGGATTTTATCAGATTTAAAATCTGATATATTTACTGTATGTTTAGTTGCCGTTATAGGTTCTATATTAGGTTTTTTAATTTATAACATTCATCCTTCGAAGTTATTTATGGGAGATGCAGGCAGCCAATTTATAGGATTATTTGTTGCTTTCTATTCAATTGAGACTTTATTGAATATTGGTCACAGTGCCTATCATACTGACTGTGCTCCGTGGGTTGGTTTAATTATAACATTAATCGCCTTTACACCTGCAGCAGTAGATACTTTAACAGTAGTTATAAATAGATTGAAAAAAGGTCAGTCTCCAATGGTTGGAGGTAAAGACCACACAACTCATCATTTAGTATATGCTGGATTTAAAGATATTGGAGTTTGGTATGTCTTTGTTTCATTAGGAGCGATTTCAACTTTGCTTTCACTAAGTTTAATAAGCTTAGTGAAATTAGGTATTGTAGTACCAATATTATTTTCACTTATATATTTTGTAATTGTATTTTGGTTATTATATAGAAACACGATTAACCATAAAGTAGCTGATAAAAGATGATTTTATGAAATTAAAGCAAATAATCATTCCACTTTTTTTGCTAGGTTTTCTTATTTATTCTTGTGAAGAAAATCAACAAATAAGGAATTCTCAAGATGATGTTATAAAAAGTACATCAAAGACATTGTTTTCTATCCCAATTTTACCACAAGAGATGACTTTTTGTGGAGAAAAGATTTATTTAAAAGATGAAGATATTAGAGAACGTTTAGAAAAAGAGATTTTGTTAAACGCTTATTATCACAGTGCTACAATTGGGATAATGAAGAGGGCTCATCGATTTTTCCCTCAAATTGAGCAGATTCTGCAAAAAGAAAATATTCCTACTGATTTTAAATATTTAGCATGTATTGAGAGCAGTTTGAATCAAGCAGTAAGTCCTGTTGGTGCTCAAGGTTTTTGGCAGTTTATGCCATTTACAGCTGAAGAATTTAATTTAGAGATGTCAGCTGAAGTAGATGAAAGATTAAATATTGAAAAAAGTACATATGCAGCATGTCGATATTTGCGACATGCTCAAGACACTCTGAAAGATTGGTTATTATCTGCCGCATCATACAATAGAGGGATTGGAGGAGTTCGAAGTGATATGCGTTGGCAAGGGACTGATAATTATTTTGATACAGATATGAATAGTGAAACGGCTAGATATACTTTTAGAATATTAGCAATGAAATTGATTATGGAAAACCCTAAAGATTACGGTTTTGATATTGATCATATGGAATTGTATGAACCATATAAAACTGAATGTATTATTGTAACAGAATCAATACCCAACATTGCAAAATGGGCAATTTCTAAAGGCTTTAATTTTAAGATCGTGACTAAATTAAATCCTTGGTTAAAAGGAAATAAATTAACTATTAAAAAGAAACAATATAAACTTTTACTACCTTCACCTTCAGAAAATTTAAAGCCTTATAAAGCATATATTTAATGTTAAAAAAAACTGATTTATTTGAATTTGGAGCAATTGAAGTTTACGGTGCGAGAGAACATAATTTAAAAAATGTTGATCTAAAAATCCCTAGGAATAAATTAGTTGTATTTACAGGTTTAAGTGGTAGTGGTAAATCTTCTTTGGCATTTGACACTATTTTTGCAGAAGGGCAGAGGCGATATATTGAAACATTTTCGGCATATGCTCGCCAATTCTTAGGAGGATTAGAAAGACCCGATGTAGATAAGATAGATGGATTAAGTCCAGTTATAGCAATCGAACAAAAAACAGTTTCAAGAAGCCCAAGGTCAACTGTTGGAACAATCACGGAAGTTTATGATTTCTTAAGATTATTATTTGCTCGTGTAGGAATAGCTTATTCATACATTTCTAATGAGGAAATGGTGAAGTATTCAGATGATCAAATAGTTGATTTAATTATAGAAAAATTTGAAGGTAAAAAAGTTATTTTATTAGCGCCTAAAATCAAAGGACGTAAAGGTCATTATAGAGAGTTGTTTGCTCAAATTCAAAAGCAAGGTTTCACTAAAGTTAGAGTGGACGGAGAGGTCTTGGATATTGAGAACGGAATGAAATTAGATCGCTATAAAATTCATGATATTGAATTAGTTATTGATCGAATTCAAATTAACAAAGAAGATCGAAAAAGAATTTATGATTCTGTCGTTACCGCTATGAAGCATGGAGGTAAATCGATGATGGTGATGGATTTTGAGTCGAATGAAGTGCGTCATTTTAGTCGACTGTTAATGTGTCCAACTTCAGGGATCAGTTATCCTGAGCCTGAACCAAGTTTGTTCTCATTTAATTCGCCTTATGGTGCTTGCCAAACTTGCAGTGGGTTAGGGGAAGTTTCAGAAGCAGACATTGATAAAATAATTCCAAATCCTAAATTGTCTATTAAAAAAGGTGGTTTAGCTCCTTTGGGAGAATATAAAAACGGTTGGATTTACGATAAATTAGAATCGTATCTTTCAAACGAAGGTTTTTCAATTACAACTCCATTGGAAGAAATTTCCGAAGACGTAATGAATGTAATCCTTTATGGAAATGAAGATTTAGAGCGTTCAAAAAAGAGTAATCAAGTTATTTTTGAAGGAATTATCGCTTTTATTTCACGTCATTCGGAGGAAAGTTCTGCGTCAATTCAACGTTGGGCAATGAGCTTCATGAATAAGAAATGTTGTCCAACTTGTGAAGGAACACGATTACGAAAAGATGCGCATTATTTTAAAATTGACGAAAAACATATTGGTGATTTAGCTCAAATGGATTTGAGTGATTTAAAACTATGGTTTGATCAATTAGAGGCGAAGTTAAATTCGGCTCAACTTCAAATAGGAACAGGGATCTTAAAGGAAATAAATACTAGATTATCATTTATTTTAGATGTAGGATTAGACTATCTAACTTTACATCGTTCGGCTAAAACATTATCTGGAGGTGAAGCTCAACGAATTCGATTAGCAACGCAGATAGGAACTGAATTAATGAATGTTTTGTATGTTTTAGATGAACCAAGTATTGGATTGCATCAAAGAGATAATACAAGATTAATTAATTCTTTAAAAAAACTTAGAGATACGGGGAACTCAGTTATTGTGGTTGAACACGATAAAGAAATGATTGAAGCTGCTGATTTTGTAGTTGACATTGGTCCTGGAGCAGGAGTTCATGGCGGTTATATTGTAAATGCCGCAACTTATGAAGATTTAACTAGTTTTGATTCACTTACGACAAAATATTTAAAAGGAGAAAAGTCAATAGTGATACCTAAAGTTAGAAGGAAAGGGAATGGAAATTTTCTTGAGTTAACTGGAGCAACAGGTCACAATTTAAAAAATGTCAATTTAAAAATTCCTTTGAATACGCTTTGTTGTGTTACAGGAGTTTCTGGAAGTGGTAAATCTTCATTGATTAATCAAACTTTGTATCCAATTTTATTGCAACATTTTTATAATGGAGTAAAAAAACCATTGCCTTATAAGAAAATTACAGGTTTAGAGCATTTAGATAAAGTAATAGAAATTGATCAAAGTCCTATTGGTAGAACTCCACGTTCTAATCCAGCGACTTATACAAATGTTTTTTCAGAAATAAGAACCTTATTTTCAATTCTGCCTGAAGCTCAAATTAGAGGTTATAAACCAGGTAGATTTTCTTTCAATGTAAAAGGTGGGAGATGTGAAACTTGTGGTGGCGGTGGTTTGAAAATCATTGAAATGAATTTCTTACCTGATGTTTATGTTGAATGCGAAGGATGTAATGGAAAGCGATATAACAGAGAGACGCTTGAGGTTCGTTATAAAGGAAAATCAATAAGTGACGTGTTGGATATGACGATTTCAGATGCTGCAGTTTTCTTTGAAAAAGTTCCGAAAATTCATAGGGTTTTAGATACTTTAGTTTCTGTAGGTTTAGGTTATGTAAAATTAGGTCAATCTTCAACAACATTATCTGGAGGTGAGGCGCAACGAATTAAATTGGCAACAGAACTTTCTAAAAGAAGCACAGGGAAAACAATCTATATTTTAGATGAGCCTTCTACAGGTTTACATTTTGAAGATATTAATATGTTGCTAACAGTGCTTCAAAGGCTTGTTGATGAAGGAAATTCTGTTTTAGTGATTGAACACAATTTAGATATTGTCAAAGTATCAGATTATATTATTGATATAGGTCCTGAAGGAGGTAAAGGTGGTGGAACATTAGTTTGTCAAGGTACACCTGAAGAAATTGTAAAAAAGGCAAAAAAAACATCTTATACTGCTAAATACTTAGAGTCAGAGTTGAATTAATTCGCGGTAATTATCGCTTTAGAATTTCCGTGACATGAAGTGCAAGCTCCAGTTGTTAGAGGTTGTGACATATATCTTACTTCTCCTTTTGTGCCTGTAATGGAAACAAAAAGTCCACTTACGTCACCAATGTCTGAACTGTAAAAATTACCTGATTGGTCGACGTTTATTTTTGCTTTTAATGTACCTTTTCCGTTAGCTTCTGTATGTAAATTGATATATCCACTTTTCATTGGAGTTTTATCGATTGAGTTATACATTGAACCCGCAACATTGAAACAACCTTCACCTTTCCCTCCGTATGTATGGCATTCGATGCAGTTTTGACCATTATTGTGGCTTGACTTTGAGCTAGAACTTACATTGTAAATTTTACAGTTTTTATCTTTGTTCTTCTTGCAGCTATTAATGAATAAGCTAAATGAAAATAAAATAAACGTAATAAAAAAGACACTAAAATTCTTCATGATTTCTTTTGCAAGCAATTTTATTTCAAAGTTACTTTAAGAAGTCAAATGAATTGTTTTTATTATTAATTATTATCCTCTTTAAATTGTTGAAAGATAATAGTGTCACGGTATTTTAATAGGACCAAATTTTGCCAGTAGTATTTCCATGACAAGAGTTACAAGCACCTGAAGAAATCGAACTGCCCATATATTTTGATGTTCCATTTGGTCCAACTGCAACAGGATATAAACCTGTCAGGGTCATATTATCAGTAGTGTAGAAATTTCCTGACTGATCTACATTAACGGTATATTTTAATGAGCCTCCACCATTTGGAGAAGTATAGAATTGAACAGTACCGCCTGGTAATGCAGAACCAGTGCTTGAAAACATCGATCCAGCAGCATTAAAACAGCCTTCGCCTTCACCACCACTTGTGTGGCACTGCATACAATTTTTCCCAGAATTATGACTGTCCTCTGAATTTGTACTTACATTTTTTTGTTTGCAGCTTCCATTTTTCTTGCAACTATTAATAGATAAACCAAATACTAGAAATAAAAAACTGAATAATATGATTGATGTTGATTTCATAATCTAATAATTAATGACTTTGTGAATAATGTAAACTTAACTATAAACGTTTGATTATTTAACGTAAAAACTTTAAATATATTTGTAGAATGAGAAAAAGAGTGATTTTTAGTTGGAGCGGAGGGAAAGATTCTTCTTACTGTTTAAATAAGGTATTGAATGATGACCAATATGAAGTTGTATATTTATTAACGACTCTAAATTCTGAGTTCAAACGAATTTCAATGCACGGTGTAAAAGAAGAGTTATTAGATGCTCAATCTGAATCAATAGGTATTCCTCAATTAAAAGTTTGGGTAGATCAGGGGACTAACGAAGAATATGAAAAGCAAATGTCTGAGATGTTGCTAAAAGCAAAAAGTGAAGGAATTGAAACTGTTTTGTTTGGTGATATTTTCCTTGAAGATTTAAGAGAGTATCGTGAATCAAACATGGCAAAAGTTGGAATGAAAGCTGAATTCCCTATTTGGAATATTGACACAAAATTTTTAATTAAAGACTTTATAGAGCAAGGATTTAAAACAGTAACATGTTGTGTAAATGATGCTTTTTTTAATGATGCTTGGGTTGGAAAAGAAATAGATGAAAACTTTATAAATGAGTTACCTGAAAATGTGGATCCTTGTGGAGAAAATGGAGAATATCATACTTATTGTTATGAGGGACCAATTTTCAAAAATCCAATAAAAATTGAAATAAAAGAAAAGATTTATCGTCCATTGGAAATTAAAGTAACGGACAGTGTTTGTTCTTCAGAAAGTGAAATTAAAACGAAAGGATTTTGGTTTTCTGAATTGGATTTGGTTTAAAATTGTAATATTTTAAAACGATTTTTATTTATTTAAAATATTTATAATCAGTAGTTTATTTTAAATATTATAAATTTTTAAAACTGTCATTCTTTCTTCTTTCTAATTCTTGAATATCAAGTAGGTCTTTTGGTCTAGCGGCTTTAATTTTAGAGGTTATTAAATCATCATAAGAGATAACATTCCATTTGAATAATTTATTTTCACCTATTTGAACTGGTATTGATTCTTGAAAAGCAACCCCAAATTCTTTATTTATATTAAAGCTTGTGATTAA
Organism: Candidatus Kuenenia stuttgartensis; assembly: GCA_943326025.2. Lineage (GTDB taxonomy): Bacteria > Bacteroidota > Bacteroidia > Flavobacteriales_D > Crocinitomicaceae > CAIUKX01. The sequence continues at coordinate 10,683 of CALPRR020000016.1, forward strand.
TTCTATATTTAAACTAGTGGGTGAAAATTTTAGAGAAATATTTTGTTCAGCATTTTTTACAGATGAAGGGAAATCATTGATGTCGTATCCCATTTCTTGAAAAACTTGAATTAATCGATTTAAGTTTGATTCTGATAAATCTATCCAAAAATCTACATCAGATGAATGTCTTTGATAGCCATGAAAGTTTACTGCTCCACCTCCAACCATTAACATTTTTACTTCATGTTTGGTTGAAAGTAAAATAAAATCTTTTAGTTCATTGTCCCAACCTTCAAATTCCATTTTTCTTTTTTTCTAAGATAAAATTCTTTTTATTTAATTCTGATTTTTGAGTTGTTGGTAATTGATTCAATTGAATTGATAAAAGGAAAAACTGAAAAACACGTTCAGCAGGAGATAAAGCTAAAAAGTCTTTTTCTTGTTGGATGTTGCTTTCGTCTTTTGTATTAAATTGAATAATCATAACTCTAATTTAGTGAAAATTAATTACAAAAAAAAAGCCCTTGAAAATAGGGCTTTAATATTTATTTCTCAAATTTCTTAAATATCACCGAAGCGATATGACCTCCAAAACCAAATGTATTACTCATAGCGTAACTTAATTTTTTTGGTAGCGGTTTGTTTAAAGGGAAAGTATAAACTCCTGCAAAATCAGGTTCAATTTCTTTGGTGTTAATTGTTGGTGGAACAAGATCTTCTTGAAGTGCCATAACGCAAGCAATCGCTTCAATCGCTCCAGCTGCACCTAGTAAGTGACCAGTCATCGATTTTGTTGCAGAGATTGCTAACTCATTTCTATCCCCAAAAACTCGCTTTGCAGCTATTAATTCAGAATTATCACCTTGAGGTGTTGAAGTTGCGTGCATGTTTACATAATCAATCTCATCTGCTGAAATTCCGGCTTCTCTTAATGCTTCCTTCATTCCTAAAACAGCTCCATCACCTTCAGGATGTGTTCCAGTTAGATGGTAAGCATCAGCAGCCATTCCAGCTCCAACAACTTCACCGTAAATTTTTGCTCCTCGAGCGATAGCATGTTCGTATTCTTCTAAAATCATAGCGCCTGCACCTTCGCCCATTACAAAGCCATCTCTTGAAATATCAAATGGTCGTGAAGCTGTTTCAGGAGAATCATTTCGAGTTGATAATGCTTTTGCAGAAGAGAATCCTCCAATTGCTGACTCATTGATTGCAGCTTCTGATCCACCTGTAATTACCATGTCTGCTTTATCCCATTTTATGTAGTTAAAAGCTTCAATGATAGCTGTATTTGAAGTCGCACATGCTGAAACAGGGCAGAAATTCACACCTCTTAAGCCATATTTAATGGAAATAATTCCAGATGCAATGTCAACTAAAATTCGAGGAATGAAAAAAGGTGTGAAACGAGGTGTTCCATCTCCTTCACAATATTCTTTCATTTGGTCTTGAAAAGTTTGAATACCTCCGTTTCCAGAACCCCAAATAACCCCAATTCTATCTTTATTTAGTACATCGAAATCAATGTCACCATGCTTTACAGCTTCTGCAACAGCTACCAAAGCATATTGAGAGAATGGATCATATTTTCTTAATTCTTTAACATCAAAATGTGCTTTTGGGTCAAAGTCTTTTAATTCACAAGCAAATGATGTTTTGAATTTTGATGTATCAAATTTAGTAATAGGAGCAGCACCACTTTTACCTTCTTTTAATCCATTCCAATAATCAGATAAATTATTCCCGATAGGCGTTAAAGCCCCAATACCTGTAATAACAACTCTTCTCATATTTATTTGTGTAATAATTTAAAGAAATCCTAATTCTAATTTCGCTTCTTCGCTCATCATGTCTTTGTCCCAAGTAGGGTCAAAAACGATGTTTACTTTTGCAGATTTTACAGTTTCAATTAAAGCGACTTTTTCCTCAACTTCTTTTGGCATTGTTTCAGCTACAGGACAGTTTGGTGAAGTCAAAGTCATATCGATTTCAACATTATTATCCTTATCGATTTTTACTTCATAGATTAAACCTAATTCATAAATGTCAACAGGTATTTCAGGATCGTAAATTGTTTTTAAAACTTCAACAATGGTGTTTTCTAATTCCATAATGTTATTTTTTCAAATACTTAACGACTCAAAGCCGTTAATGCATTCATTTTTATTTTTTTTACCATACTCAATAACCCATTTGCACGAGTAGGAGATAAATGTTCTTGTAAACCAATTTCTTTAATGAAAAATAAATCTGCTTTTGCAACATCTTCAGGAGATTCGTTGTTTAGAACACGAATCAATAAGCCAATAATTCCTTTGGTAATAATAGCATCTGAATCAGCAGATAAACTCATTTTCCCATCTACTACTGTTGAGTCTAACCAAACTTTAGACTGACAACCATCAATTAATCTATCTTCTGTTTTCTTAGAGTCTTCAATTAATGGTAAGTCTTTTCCTAGTTCAATGATGTACTCATATTTTTGCATCCAATCCTCGAAAAGAGAAAAGTCATCAATGATTTCGTTTTGTTTTTCGTTTAATGTCATAATTATTTTAACATATTGATGCTTTTTTCAACGGCCTCAATAAACGTATCAATTTCTTCTTTTGTATTGTAGAAAGCAAAAGAAGCTCTAATAGTTCCTGGGATTTTATAGAAGTCCATTAATGGTTGTGTACAATGATGGCCTGTTCTAACAGCAATTCCTTGTTTGTCTAATAAAGTTCCAATATCAAAAGGATGAATTCCATCAACTGTAAATGAAACCACACTTGTTTTCTTTTTTGCTTCTCCAATAATATTTACTCCTTCGAAAGTTGAAAGCATGTCTTGTGCATATTCCATTAAATCATGTTCATGCTTTTGAACCGCTTCAATGTCAAATTGAGATAAAAATTCAATTGCTTTTCCAAGACAAATTACACCAGCAATGTGTGGTGTTCCAGCTTCAAATTTGAAAGGTAATTCGTTATATGTCGTTTTTTCAAAAGTAACTTTTGCAATCATATCTCCACCACCTTGGTAAGGAGGCATTTTTTCTAAGATTGCTTCTTTTCCATAAAGTACACCAACTCCAGTTGGACCAAATACCTTATGACTAGAAAAAGCAAAGAAGTCACAGTCGATATCTTTCACATCAATTTTCATGTGTTGGATACTTTGAGCGCCATCAATTAAGACTTTCGCTCCAACGGCGTGTGCTTTTTGTGTAATTTCTTTAATAGGATTTATTGTTCCTAAAGTATTTGAAATATGAGTAATAGAGACAAGTTTTGTTTTTGAATTTAATAATGCTTCAAAATCAGCCATTATTAATTCTCCTTTTTTGTTGATTGGAGCAATTTTCAAAATGCAACCTCTTCGTTCACACATCATTTGCCAAGGAACGATGTTTGAGTGATGTTCCATTGCAGAAATAATCACTTCATCTCCAGCGTTTAATAATTGTCCAAAAGAAAAAGCAACTAAATTGATACTATCAGTTGTACCTTTAGTGAAAATGATTTCTTCTGATTTATTCGCATTGATGTATTTTTGAATAATCTGACGAGCGTCTTCAAATCCAGTAGTTGCTTTTTGACTCATATAATGAACACCTCGATGGATATTTGCATTATCTTTTGAATAATACATATTTATCGCATCCAAAACCATTTGAGGTTTTTGAGAAGTAGCTCCGTTGTCAAAGTAAATTAAATTTTTACCATAAATTAAACGGCGAAGTGCTGGAAATTGCTCACGAATTTCACGAACGTTGAAATGTTTTTTTTGTCCTTCCATAATCATCTAGTACAAAGATAACAATTCCCTTATTTATATTAATTCTAAACAGTAGTTTTTTTTCTGAAATATGCAATTAATTCTGGTTGACCATTATTTCCTAAAATTGGGGATTGAATGGATTCAATAAATTCTAAGTTGTTTAATTTGCCTATTTTCTTAATGTTGTCGATAATAATTGGAAAAGCTTTATTGTTTTTTAAAGTTCCATCATGTTTTAAGAAATCTTTTTCTGCTTCAAAAGTTGGCTTCAGAAGTGCAATAACGAATCCGTTTTCTTTCACAAATCCATGGATAAAAGGAAATACTTTTTCCATTGCTAAGAAAGGTGCATTAATAACGCAACCATCTAATTCATCTGTAACTGTCTTTTTTGTTATTTCTCGAATCGGTCCGCCGGTTAGATCAACTACTGAAGTATTTTCTTGAATTTTAGCATGTAAAGCATTTTTAGAAGTATCAGTAGCAAAAACTTTTGAAGCGTTTTGACTTAATAGAAATTCAGTAAAGCCTCCGGTTGAACATCCGACATCTAAAAAGATTCCGTTTTCAATCTCAAATTTCCATTTGTTAAAAGCTTCTTCCAACTTTAAAGCATCCATTGAAACATAAGGAATTTCTTCAGCAACCAATTCGATTTTACTATCTAAAGGGAATTTTTTTCCGCTTTTCTGAATCAATTTTCCATTTACTTTAACGCCAATTTCTTGGATTACTTGCTCGGCTCTTACTCTTGAACTTACTAAGTTTCTTTGAACTAATATCTTGTCTAAACGCTCTTCCATGTCGCAAAGGTAGGATTTTATTGAGAAGTAACCTCTTCAATTAGTACAAGATTTAGCAATTTGAATTAAAGAACTCCAATTGTTAATTGTTATTTTTTGCCTAAATTTGCTAATTGATAAAAATTTGAGCGTGAGTACAGTTTACATAACAAGAAGAGAGACATTTAATGCTGCACATAAATTATGGCAAGAAAAATGGTCGGAAGAGAAAAATATTGAGGTATTTGGAAGATGTAGTAATCACAATTGGCACGGTCATAACTTTACGATATATGTAACTGTGAAGGGTGTTCCTAATGAAGATACAGGTTTTGTAATTAACTTGAAAGATTTGAGTGATATTATCAAAGAATACGTTATCGAACCATTGGATCACAAAAATTTAAACTTAGACGTTCCATTTTTAAAAGGTTTATTAGCATCTACTGAAAACGTGGTTATCAAGATTTGGGAACAAATTTTAGAACCTATTTCTAATGCAGGTGGAGAATTAGTGAAAATTAAATTAGTTGAAACTGAAAACAATTACGTTGAGTATTTTGGTGGGAGAGAGCCATTTTAAATTAATTTAACATTCAGATTAGAACAATCTCATAAGAATCTCGTATCTTTATTTAAATAAATCCTACTAGTGGAAGATAAAATTTATAAATTAGAAACAACAGAAAAATTAGCAACTCATTACCATGAAGTCTTAACTCAAATTGGTGAAGATCCTAATCGTGAAGGTTTATTAAAAACGCCTGAACGTATGGCGAAAGCAATGCAATATTTGACGCATGGATACGATTTGAATCCGGATGAAATTATGCAAAAAGCAATTTTTCATGAGGAATATTCTGAAATGGTGATTGTAAAAGACATTGAAGTATACTCAATGTGTGAACACCATATGTTACCATTTTTTGGTAAAGCGCATATTGCATATATTCCAGATGGAAAAATTGTTGGTTTGAGTAAGTTACCAAGAATTGTAGATGCATATTCAAGAAGATTACAGGTTCAAGAGCGTTTAACAATTGAAATTAGAGATTGTGTACAAAGAACCTTAAATCCAAAAGGTGTAGCTGTGGTTATAGAGTGTTCGCACATGTGTATGGCAATGAGAGGAGTTCAAAAACAAAATTCATCAACTACAACAAGTGCATTTACAGGATTATTTTTAAAAAATGATTCAACTAGAAAAGAATTTATTAATTTAGTTCAAGCAAAATTACATTAACTTAAAATTTATAATTATGAATAATATTTTAGATCAAGAGCACGAAGGATTTACGAAAGAAATCTCAAGAGAGTTTTTTAGAAACGTCTATTCATACATGTTTACAGCTTTAGGTATTTCAGGTGTTTTAGCTTATGTATGTGGGACACCAGAATTTTTCAATGAGTACTTTGTTACTAACGAAGGTGGAATCTCGCCATTATTTTATGTATGTGCATTTGCACCTGTAGGATTAGGCTTAATCATTCAAACAGCTTATCAAAGAATGTCGTTGGGAGCACTTTTAGCATTATTTATTGCTTATTCAGCATTGATGGGAGTGAGTTTAGGTGTAATCTTTTTAGTCTATTCAGGATCAGCAATAGCTTCAACATTTTTTGTTACAGCAGGAGCTTTCGCAGGAATGGCTATTTTAGGTTATACGACTAAAACAGACTTAACTAAAATGGGAAGTTTGTTATATATGGCATTCATTGGGATGTTTATTGCTGGTATAGTGAATATTTTCATGAAAAGTGATATGATGGGATTCATAATAGCTGTGATTGGTGTATTTGTATTCACAGGTTTAACAGCTTACTACATGCAACAATTGAAAAATGTTTCTAAAGACAGTTCATTGTCAGGAATTGATAGAAACAAATTAGCTTTAGTTGGTGGAATGCAATTGTATATTTTATTCGTAAATCTTTTCCTTTCACTGTTAAGATTACTAGGAAGCAGAGATTAATAGATATCTGAAATTTTCAAAAGCAACGATTTTTCGTTGCTTTTTTTTTGAAAGAGGATTAAATTTAAAATATATTGTAACTTTATGTTTAATAAAAATATTTAAATGTTAGACAAAATTGAGGTGGTCTTAGTTGATCAAGATGACAATGTAATTGGTTCGATGGAAAAGTTGGAAGCTCACCAAAAAGGTTTACTTCATAGAGCTTTTTCAATTTTTGTCTTTAATTCTAATAATGAATTATTGATTCACAAACGAGCAATGGGCAAATATCATTCTGAAGGTTTATGGACGAATACGTGTTGTAGTCACCCAATGCCATGTGAATCAATTATAGATGCAGCTCACAGAAGGTTAAAACAAGAAATGGGATTTGATTGTGAAATGCAAAGTATTTTTTCTTTTATTTATAATGTATCACTTGAAAACGAATTAGTTGAACATGAATTAGATCATGTTTTAGTAGGACGTTTTGATGGAAAGCCAATTTTAAATACAGAGGAAGCGTCTGAATTTAAATGGGAATCATTTGAGAAAATTATTAATGATATCAAATCAAAGCCAGATGAATATACATATTGGTTTAAATTGATAATGGAAAATCATATCGGTCAATTATCTAAAGCATTATAATATGAAAGTTTGTAGAAGAGTCTCATTGAATGCAGCACATCGATTATACAGACCTGATTGGTCAGATGAGAAAAATTTAGAAGTTTTTGGAAAATGTAGTAATCCGAATTTTCATGGACATAATTATACCATCGAAACCTGGTTAGATGGACCAATTGATCCTGAAACTGGATATGTTATTGATTTAAAGATTCTAAAAGATATTTTGTACAAAGAAATATTACATCGATTTGACCATCGTAACTTAAATTTAGATTGCAAAGAATTTGAAGGAATCATCCCAACAGCTGAAAACATTACGGTTGTTTTTTGGAACATATTAAGAGAAAAAATCGATTCAAAATACGGTTTAACTGTTCGTATTTGGGAAACTGAAAATAATATTTTTGAATTCTCCGGAAATTAGATTATAGTTAATGGTTAAAAGTTGATAGTTAACACTACAAACTTTTAATTATAAACTATCAACTTTCAACTTTCAACTAAATTCACAACATGGTTAATATAAAATCAATCTTTTGGCATAGAAGAGATTTAAGAATAAATGACAATGCAGGTTTATACAATGCGTTGAAAAATTGTCATTCAGTTCAGCCAATTTTTATTTTTGATTCAACGATTTTAGCCCAATTACCAAACGATGATCAACGTATCATTTTTATTCACCAATACATTGTAAAACTGAAGAAGTCGTATAATGATTTAGGAGCTGATTTATTGGTCTATTTTGGTAATCCAATTGATTTAATTCCACAAATTGTTTCAGATTTAAAATCAGAAAAAGTTTATACGAATAGAGACTATGAACCTTCAGCGATTGAAAGAGATAAAAAGATTTTTGAAATTTTAAGTGGAGTAGGAGTTGATTTTATAGGCAGTAAGGATCAAGTTATTTTTGAAAAAGCAGAAGTTGTTAAACAAGATGGATTACCGTATACTGTTTTTACGCCTTATTCAAGAAAGTGGAAAGAAAAATTAAATGAATTTTATTTAAAGTCTTATCCAGTAGAAAAATATCTTAACCATTTAGAGAAATCTGATAAGGTTTCTAATTTGATCTCCTTATCAGAATTAGGTTTTTCAGAGAAAATAAAATTCCCTTTTCCTTCAGAAATTGTGAATTTAGATTTTGTAAAAGAATATCATCTAAATAGAGATTATCCTGCGCTAAATAAAACGACGCGTTTAAGTGTTCATTTACGCTTTGGAACGATAAGTATTCGTGAATTAGCTAGAACAGTTAGAGAAATCAATGAGACGTATTTGAATGAGTTAATTTGGAGAGAGTTTTACCAAATGATATTATATCATTTTCCAGAATCGGTTTCCAAATCTTTTAAAAAGCAATACGATAATGTTGTTTGGAAAAAAGATGAGGTAAAATTCAATGCCTGGTGCGAAGGTAAAACAGGTTATCCAATTGTTGATGCAGGAATGCGAGAGTTAAATGAAACAGGATTTATGCACAATCGAGTGCGTATGGTTGTTGCAAGTTTTCTAACGAAACATTTATCAATTGATTGGAGATGGGGAGAAGCTTATTTTGCTCAAAAGTTAATGGATTACGAACAAGCAAGTAATATAGGAGGTTGGCAATGGGCAGCAAGTTCAGGTTGTGATGCTGTTCCATACTTTCGAATTTTTAATCCAACAAGTCAACAAGAGAAATTTGATAAGGATTTAAAGTATATCAAACAATGGGTAAAAGAATTTGGAACATCAGCCTATCCGTCTCCAATTGTAGATCATAAAGAAGCAAGAGAATACACGTTAAATTTGTTTAAATCAGCATTGAACTAATTTCTCAATAATTTATAAAATAGTAAAGAAATGATTAAAAAAGGAGATAAAATAGTCGATTTTAAATTAAAAGATCAAAACGGAATTGAACGAACAAATACAGAATTTTTAGGAAAAAAAATAGTCTTGTTTTTTTATCCGAAAGATGAATCTTATGGTTGTACAAAAGAAGCGTGTGCCTTCAGAGATGCCTATGCTGACTTTAAAGATTATGATTGTGAAGTCATAGGGATTTCTCAAGGAGATGTGGATTCTAAATCAAGTTTTGTTCAGCGAAATAAATTGAATTTCATTTTGTTGGCAGATGAAGGGAATAATTTAAGAACAGCATTTGGAATTAAGCCAGATTTATTTGGTCTTGTTCCGGGAAGAGTAACGTTTATTGTAGATAGGGAAGGGATTGTTCAAGATGTTTTTAATTCTCAATTGAACTTTGTGAAACATGTTCAAAATGCGTTGGAGGTTATTAAAAAGATTTAATTAAAGTTTTCTTTGTAGATTCTCAATATCACCCTCCTTAATCCTTCCCGAAATAAAATAGGGACAAGCTCCTCGAAGGAGGAAATATAAAAAACAACAAAAGGTCAGATAAAATCTGACCTTTCTTATATATAAACGTTCCGTTCTATCCGAGTTAAATCGGGAAGGCGGTCCGAAAAAAGGAACCCGAAGGTTCCTTGTAAAATTATTTCAAGTCTTAAAATCTTGAGTCTTTAAGTCTTGAATCAAAGAATTACATCATCCCTGGCATTCCACCTGGCATACCACCCATTGCTGGACCGTTTTCCTCAGGAGCATCAGCGATAACACATTCTGTTGTTAAAAGCATTGAAGCAATAGAAGCAGCATTTTCGATCGCAATACGTGTTACTTTAGTTGGATCAATTACACCAGCAGCATATAAGTTTTCGAAAACTTCAGTTCTAGCGTTGAATCCGAAATCATCTTTTCCTTCACGAACTTTACGAACGATAACCGCACCTTCTTCACCTGCATTCGCGATGATTTGACGTAATGGTTCTTCAATCGCACGACGAATAATTGCAATACCTG
>CALPRR020000017.1 GCA_943326025.2 Candidatus Kuenenia stuttgartensis
ATGTTTATGAAGGTTCACCAAACACTGTAACAGGTTTTATGGCAGCAGTTGTTAAGTTAGGAGCTTTCGGAGCATTTTATAAAATATTCAATGTTGCTTTTCCTGAAGTTCACGGATTCTGGGCACCAGCCATAATGGTATTAGCAGTTGTAACAATGTTTATTGGTAACTTATCAGCGTTAAGCCAAGTTCGTTTCAAACGTTTATTAGCTTATTCTAGTATTACTCACGTTGGATATGCATTGTTGACTATTATTACAGTGAGCAGTAATTCAGAAGCTAATTTATGGGTTTATTTATTCGGTTATGGATTCTCAATCATTGCTTTGGTAACAATTGCACAATTGTTAAATGATGACGAAGATAAAATTGATGCTTTTAAAGGATTAGCAAAAAGAAGTCCGTTCTTGGCAGCAGTAGCAGTATTATCATTATTATCATTAGCAGGTGTTCCACCGTTAATTGGTTTCTTTGGTAAGTATTTAGTATTCTCTGAAGCTTTTACACAATATCCAATTTTAGTTATTGTTGCAATTGCAAATTCAGGAATAGGGGTGTATTACTATTTAAAAACAATCATCGCTATTTTCCATAAAGATGATGTTTCTGAAGAGAAAATTGAAATTCCATCTTTGCAAGTGGTGGTTTTAAGTATTTGTGCTTTGACTATCTTAGTTGGAGGTTTGGTTTTATCTCAATATAAAATGTTATAAAATATTATCTTTTCATAACAAACTAAAAAGTCCGGTTATTCGGGCTTTTTAGTTTTTAGATAATATTTTCTAGTTTTGAATTATCGTTACCGCAGGATTGCAAATCCAGCAGAGCAAGAAAAGTAAAATTAATTCTTCTATTTCTTCGAAGCAACAATTGAATAAACCATTGGTATTTTATTCTCAAAATGCTTTACGCGATGTCTTTTTGGAGCATATTCTTCAACAGTTTCATTGAAACAGTTGTAAGGGGAGAAGTCATATTCTTCCATTGAATTAATTTCTATACCATTATTGATAAGTCCCATTAGAACTTCTGCAATACCATGATTCCAGCAAACATAATCTTGAGTAATAGGTGCATTTAAATCAGTATATGTTCCACTAGCTGTTTCGATTATTTCACCTGTGTTTAAATAATTATAACCTACTTGATCGAAATTATCATCAAACATCCATACAACTGGATGGAATTCAACAAATATGAATTGACCGCCAGGTTTCAAAAATGTAGAGATTACTTTTCCCCATTTATTCAAATCTGGTAGCCATCCAATTGTTCCATAGCTCGTGAAAACGAAGTCGAATTGTTCATTTAAGTGATTTGGTAAATCGTAAATATCACAACAAATGAATTCTGCATCTGTATTACATGTTTTATTGAGTTCTATCGCACTTTCAATAGCTTTGTCGGACAAATCAACACCTGTAACTTTTGCTCCCATTCTAGACAAAGAAATTGAGTCCTGGCCAAAATGACACTGTAAATGCAATACTTTTTTCCCTTTTAGGTCAGGAAAAATTGCTAATTCGATTTCATTTAACGAACTTTTACCTTTTATAAATCCTTCAACATCATAAAATTCGGATGTTATATGTATTTCCGTTCGTTTGTTCCATGAGTTTTTGTTGATTTCTAGATAGTTTGTATTTGTAGTCATGTGTCTCAATTTTATTTTAAGCTATAAAAATAAAAAATCCCGCAATTTTATTAAACCGCGGGATTTCTGAATTAATATTTAATTTTTCTATTTGTTAATCAAAGCATCAAATTGCTCTTTAAACTCAGCATCTTCTTCAAACCAAGGAGCTACTTTGTTTAACAAGTTTTTAGCTTTATCTGTTTGCTTTGAAGCAATATAGCATTCTGCAGTTTTTAATACACCAATTTTAAGAATTTCAATATCTGCTATTGACCATTTTTCAACTGAAGTAACTTTCGTTAATTCTTTTTCACAAACTAACCAAATTGTATTCGCTCCACCTTTATCAGTTGCTTGGTATTTACATGCACCTTCTAAGAATTTAGCACCTAAAGTATAGAAAGAGATTTTGTAATATTTTGTATCCCAACCTGCTGCTTTTTTGAAATCACTTGCAGAAAGTTCGTTTGTTACTCGTTCTATTAAACCCATTTGGAAGCTTTCAACGAATTCAATGTTTTCATGATAACAACTTGAATCTTTATCGTTTTTAATAGATTTTGCTAAAGCACCATTTGCATCTTTGTATGCATTTTTGAATTTTTCGTTATCCGTTCCTGAAGATGCAATTTTATCTAATCCTTTTGCTAACCACATATATGGAACTGGATTTTTCTTCAATTCATCTTTCAATGTGTATTTTTCAGCTTGTGCTACTAATTTTTCATATTTAGCATCAGCGTATAGTATTTTTAAATCTGGGAAATCAGGAGCTTGTGCTTTAACTAGTGATGTTGCACCTAATAGTGTAATTAATATATAGTTTTTCATTTTATTGTTTTAGCAAAATTTTCAATAATCATGCCGAATGTATAAAAACTATCTTAAATAAATTCTATTTATATGAGATAATTCTCTTTTATTCAACACTTTTTATTAGTAATGTTAATATTTCTTGAGCTGCTTTAGAAATTTTAGTTCCAGGTCCAAAAACGCCAAACACACCAGCATCATATAAAAAATCATAATCTTGTTGTGGAATAACACCACCTGCAACGACCATAATATCTCCACGTCCTAATTTTTCTAATTCGGCAATTACTTGCGGAACTAAAGTTTTATGTCCTGCCGCTAATGAAGAAACACCTAAAATGTGAACATCATTTTCCACCGCTTGTTTCGCAGCCTCTTTAGGTGTTTGGAATAAAGGTCCAATGTCAACATCAAAACCGATATCAGCAAATGATGTTGCAATTACTTTTGCACCTCTATCATGTCCATCTTGCCCCATTTTAGCAATCATTATCCTAGGTCGACGACCTTCTAATTTGCTAAATTGATTAGCCAAGTCTTTTGCTTTTTCGAAATCTTTATCTTGCATAGCTTCTGATGAGTAAACACCACTAATTGAACGAATAGTCGCTTTATAACGACCGAATGATTTTTCTAATGCTGTTGAAATCTCGCCTAAAGTTGCTCTTTTACGTGCGCAATCAATCGCTAATTCTAATAAATTTCCTGTTCCATTTGCTGCAGCGTTAGCCAATCTTTCAATTGATTCTTCACATTCAGCAGTGTTACGTTTTGATTTTAATATATTTAGTCGTTCAATTTGAGATAAACGAACTTTTGTATTATCAACTTCTAAAATATCAATAGGATCTTCTTTTTCTAATTGATATCTATTTACGCCAACAATAACATCTTTTCCAGAGTCAATACGAGCTTGTTTTCTAGCTGCAGCTTCTTCAATTCTCATTTTTGGAAGTCCAGTTTCGATTGCTTTTGCCATTCCACCTAATTCTTGAACTTCTTCAATTAATTTCCAAGCTTCCTGTGTTAGTTCTTCAGTTAATTTTTCAATATAATAACTTCCACCAAAAGGATCAATAAATGAAGTGATTCCTGTTTCTTCTTGAATGTAAATCTGCGTATTTCTTGCAATTCTAGCTGAGAAATCGGTAGGAAGAGCAATTGCTTCATCAAGTGCATTTGTATGTAACGATTGTGTTCCTCCAAGTGCAGCAGCCATTGCTTCAATACAGGTTCTAGCGATATTGTTAAATGGATCTTGTTCTGTTAAACTCCAACCAGATGTTTGGCAATGAGTTCTCAATGCCAAAGATTTCTCTGATTTTGGATTAAATTGCTTTACTAATTTCGACCAAATCAATCGACCTGCTCTCATTTTTGCAATTTCCATGTGGTGATTCATCCCAATTGCCCAGAAAAAGCTTAATCTAGGAGCGAATTCATCGATATCCATTCCTGCTTTTAAACCAGCTTTTAAGTATTCTAATCCATCAGCTAAAGTATAAGCTAATTCAATTGCTGCTGTTGCTCCAGCTTCTTGCATGTGATAACCCGAAATAGAAATCGAATTAAAACGAGGCATATTTTTAGAAGTGTATTCAAAAATATCCGCAATGATTTTCATTGAAGGTTCAGGTGGGTAAATGTAGGTATTACGAACCATGAACTCTTTTAAGATATCATTTTGGATAGTTCCTGATAATTTATCTTGACTAACTCCTTGTTCTTCAGCTGCAACAATGTAAAAAGCTAGAATTGGTAGAACAGCTCCATTCATTGTCATAGATACTGACATCTCATCCAATGGAATTTGATCGAATAGGATTTTCATATCCAAAATCGAATCAATTGCCACTCCAGCTTTACCGACATCTCCTTCAACACGTTCGTGATCAGAATCATAACCTCTATGAGTAGCTAAATCGAAAGCAACAGAAAGACCTTTTTGTCCAGCAGCTAGGTTTCTTCTGTAGAAAGCATTAGATTCTTCGGCTGTAGAGAAACCAGCATATTGACGAATTGTCCAAGGACGAATAGCGTACATTGAACCATAAGGACCACGTAAATAAGGTGCGACACCAGAAACAAATCCAATATGTTCTGTTTCTTTTATGTCTTTTTTCTGATAGAATGAATATAAATCAATCTTTTCAGCAGTTTCGTATGTAACTTTTGCTTCTTTTTCAATCGGTTTTGAATCAGAAGTATAGTTTATATCTTTAAATGAAATTCTTTTCATTGTCTTTGAATTAAATATCGCGTTCTAAAACCAATTGATTGATACCGAAATATGCTTCTTGTTTTTTCCAAGTAGCTGATTCAGTCTGAGGATTCGGGAATTTATTGATTCCAATTAGGACCTTTTTACCTGATTTTACCTTTTCTTTTTTCAATTCAACCTTAGTTTGAATATCAGAAGCGAATTTATTTTTTACATTTTCAGTTGTTATTCCTCCTAAAGCATCTAATTCTTGAAAATAACTCCATGCTTTTTGAGCAATTTGTTCTGTAATTGATTCAATAGAATAACTTCCTCCAATTGGATCGATTACTTTATCGAAATAACTTTCATCTTTTAAAATCAATGAAATATTTGAAGCCATTCTAGCAGCTAGAACTGTTTCACCTTCATTAGAATTTGAGTTATAAGGATGAATAGAAAGAGTATTTATTCCTCCAGCAACTGCAGACATCGCTTCAGTAGTTTGTCTTAAAAGATTCGTATAAGGATCTTTTAATGATTTATTGACAAATCCAATTTCACCAAAAATGAAAGCTGATATTTTTACATTCGCATCATAATTCGAGACAATTGTATGCCATAACTTTCTGAATGCTCTAATTTTGCTGATTTCGAAGAAGTAATTGTTTCCAAATCCGAATGAGAAATGGATGTTTTTTTCTGCTTCTTGAACAGAGTAACCATTTTCAATTAATTGTACCAAATACTCGTGACCTGAAGCCAGAGCAAAAGCAATTTGTTGAATGATTGTAGCTCCAGTTTGTTCAATAGCAAACGCATTTACAAATGTAAATGGTATTGATTTACCTTTCATTTCAGAAGAAATAGATTTCAATTCACTAAAATATAGATCATTTAAAAAATCAATTCTATAATAAATCGGTGCTTCAGCAACTTGATTAAAATATGAATTTAAAAGTTGAACTTGAGATTTGAAATGTATGATGAAATGTGTTTCAATGTATTGAAATTGAATTTCTTGAAATAATTGATTTAAGTTTAAATCTTCTTTAATTAAATCAAAAACTAAAGCATTATTTCCATTCAATAATTCACTTAAAGCTAATTTATTCGACTCTTTTTCTTCTAATACAAGGATGTTTTTAGCAATCGACCAATCATTTGTATCCGATTTTGTACCTCTAGTATACGAAGAGTTTGATGGGATTTCATTGTTTACAGTTTCTTCTGAAGAATGTGTAAACGTAGAATAGTTTAAATCTTCAATTTCATCTGATCTCAATAAATTTGAAAAATCAGCACCTTTTAATTCTTTGATCAATACTTCTTCCCATTTTTCTTTTGAAGTTTTAGGGAAATCAGAAAAAAGTTTATTCATTCGTTTCTTCTACCGTTTGTAAATTTATATTAGTTCTAGAATTTGATCTTTTTGGCAATTTTTTTATTGAATAAAGATAAACAATGTTTGTTAACATTGTAATTAAAATTGGTGCAATAATATACCCTATATATGGGACAGATTTTAATAACATAAAAGCTCCACCTGCAATAAGCATTGAAATAATATGATGGGTACCATATTTTAAACTCCCTTTAATACTTCTGTTATATCTTTCGAGATTGTAATCATAAAAAGAGAAGCCATAAAAAAAAGCTGCAACTAATACGTATAGATAAGGACTGATAAAGTCTAGTCCAATTATTAAAGCAAACAACCACCAAACACCCATAATTACAAATTCAAAAAACAAAATTATAGACAATACAAAAATCATTCTCAGTATGTTGTTTAATGTTTCAGCAAAACTAGATGAATGAACATATCCTGTTAAATGTGTATCTAGTTTTTTTGATAAAATTGAATTTACAGGTGACAAAACAATTAATATAAAAAAAGTATAAAATTGATTGTTGATATATTCTAATGCACTTATAACAATAATTGTAGTTTGTTTAGGGTTAGAAGAAATATCTGATTTTCCAAGTTTAGCTAATAATGAATTAACATAATAAAATGCTAATGTTATAAGAAGTCCAGGAATAAAATAAATGAAAAATTTACCCTTACTGAACAGTGTAAAAATAGTTTTTATAGCTTTTAAATGATATTGAAAAGTCTTCATTTATTTATTTTTCCTGATCAAAAATACAAAAAAATACTTCAAAGCTAATGTTCGTTTCAAAAGATTGAGGATATTGATTTTTTGATCTATTAATATTTTAATATTCTATGTCTAAATTAAAAATATTCTTAAAAGAATGAAGGTTTGGATTTTTTTTTGCCATGTCAGCAAAACGATCTTTACCTGTTAGAAATTTTACTTCAACTTCTTTGTTTTCACTTAATTTTAGTTCTAAATTAACTTCATAATTTTTCAATTCTTCTCTCAAGTAACCGATTAAATCTTGAAGATGGGGAGTAATGTAATCAACTTGAATTTGATTATCTACATCCATGATGAAATGAGTCTTTTCAATTTGTTTTGGATCTCGTTTTATCATAGCATTATAGAATGTTTCCATTCCTTTTGCTTTCGCTTCGTGAGCATATCTTCTCCATGCCATTTTGACTTGATCAAAAGAGAAGTTTTCATATGGTAAATCTTTATGATTTATTGACGATTGAACCGGACTTTCTTCCTTTTGTTGAAGAATTTTTTTTATAGAAGGATTTGTAGTATTTAGATTTCCTGTTGGGGCACTTAATAATTTTGCTTCAATTTTTTGCTGTAAATATTCTTTATTTTGAGCAACAACTGGAGTTACATGAGGTTTTGGTATGTTCTTATTTAATTGATTTGTGAAAGGAATTATTTCAACTGGATCAGTTAATTGTTTTTTTTTTCAAACTCTTTTTGGATAGAGCAAATCTGCATTAAAGCCATTTCAACAATCAAACGCTGATTTTTAGAAGATTTATAATCAACATCTGCTTTGCTTAATACTCCTAAAGCTCTCAATAATTGAGCTCCATCTATTGCTTTTGATTGATCTATATATTTTTGCTCGATAGATTCACCTACTTCAAGTAATTTGGCAGTTCGCATATCTTTACAAACCAATAAGTTTCTGTAGTGATCAGCTAAGCCAACGATGAAATTATGTGAGTCAAATCCTTTTTCAATTACATCATTTAACAATAAAAGACAACTTGGAATATCTTCTTTTTGAGCACTATCAACTATTCTAAAGTAATAATCATAATCTAAAATATTTAAATTATCAATTACGCTTTGGTAAGTTAAATTATTTCCTGCAAATGTCACAATTTGATCAAAAATCGATAGTGCATCTCTTAAAGCTCCATCTGCTTTTTGAGCAATTAAATGCAACGCTTCAGGATCAGCTGTTATCTGTTCTTTAACAGAAATAGAAGCTAAATGGTCAGCCATATCAGAAATTTTGATTCGGCTAAAATCAAAAATTTGACATCTAGATAATATGGTTGGTATTATTTTATGCTTTTCAGTAGTTGCTAAAATATAAATAGCATGTTTTGGTGGTTCTTCTAATGTTTTCAAAAATGCATTGAATGCAGCATTAGATAACATATGAACCTCATCAATAATATATATTTTGTGTGTTCCTAACTGAGGTGCAATTCTGACTTGATCGATTAAGTTACGTATATCATCAACTGAATTGTTCGAAGCCGCATCTAACTCATAAACATTTAACGACGCTCCTGAATTAAAAGATAAGCATGATTCACATTGGTCACAAGCTTCAGTTGCATCAGATTTATTAAAACAGTTGATTGTTTTTGCTAGAATACGTGCAGTAGTTGTTTTACCCACACCTCTAGATCCACAAAATAAAAACGCTTGAGCTAAATGATTGTTTTTTATTGCATTTTTCAACGTAGATGTAATAGATTTTTGTCCAACGACAGTATCGAAGGTTTGCGGTCTATATTTACGTGCTGAAACTACAAAATCACTCATACTACAAAATTAAATAAAAAAATCTGACTTATTGTATCAAATCGGTTGATTTTATTAAAAACTTCTAACAAAGCTTTAAGATTAACTATTTCTAAAGAAATCAGAAAGTAAAATTCCTGTTGCGATTGACACATTAAGTGATTCAGCCTTTCCAAATCTAGGAATTGTTATAGGATTTGTAATAAAAGATTTTATTTTTTCAGAAATTCCATTCCCTTCATTTCCAAGGATTAATAAGCCTTCTGGTATTAATTTATGTTTGTATATGTTTTGTCCTTCTAATAAAGCTCCGAATATTGGTCCAGAAAAGTTAGTTAAGTAATTTTCAAGATCGCAATAGGTTACAGTAATTCTAAAAATTGCCCCCATACTTGCTTGAACGACTTTTGGGTTGTAAATATCAACTGTTTCTTTTGAGCAAATAATCTCTTTAACATTAAACCAGTCAGCTAATCGTAAGATAGTCCCCATGTTTCCGGGATCTTGTATGTTATCTAAAACAAGTTTAAATGAAGATTGTGATGATTTTAAATCCAACTTTTTTACAATCGCAAGAGATTTATTAGGATTTTTCATAGAAGAAATTGATTTCAATTCTTCCGGTGTAGCAATAGCATTTACAAGTGTTTTATTGTTTTTATAATGCTCGCTTTCATTTGTAACGCATAGAAAATCAATTGAATCCGGGAAGTTTTCAATCAATTCTTGAATCATTTTTTCACCTTCGACAATAAAAACCTTCGAATCATCTCTGTTTTTTTTGAGTTGAAAAGAACGAATCCATTTTATCTTATTCTTAGAAAGATTCTCCACTTTTTCTTTATTATTATCTTTGTACAAATTTTGTTTTCGTTGAGAAAGTTCAAACTTACATATATTCTTTTAATCTTGCTACAAGTTCTTTTTTCTTGTGGTACTGTTAAGCATGTACCTGAAAACCGTTACTTGCTTAAAAAGAATACAATAGAAGTGACTGGGGGAGTATTAAATGAAGACGAAGTAAATTCAATTATTCGACAACAACCTAACACAAAATCCCTTGGTTTAAAATTAAAACTTTGGGTATTTAATCACATTGATTCGGCTAAAGTTGCCCAAAAGCGTAAATCTGAAAATCTGAAAATTTCTCTTGTTAACAGAAATAGAAAGGCTAAAGAAATAAGAATCAATCAAAAAAGAATAGCTAAAGCGATTAAAAAGGGTTCAAATTTATATGTAAAAAAAGAAATAACTTTAAAAGATAGTATTGAGCCAAGATTGTTTTTAAGAGAATGGGCTAAGTATAAAATTGGCGAAATCCCTGTTGTTTTTGATAGTATTGTTTTCAACAAATCTTTAGAACAATTATCATCTTATGTTAAAAATAAAGGATTTTTAAAAGGTCAAGTAATAGGTGAAGTGAATTACAAGAAAAGGAAAAGAGTAAATGTTTCCTATAAGATAGTTACAAATCAACTTTATACTATAGATTCACTTGACATAGTCTGCTCAAATTCAGTAGTAAAAGGAAGTTATTTGACTTATATAAAGAAAAATGAAAGCCACAATTTAATTGGAAAAGCTTTTGATACAGACTTCTTGGACGATTATAGATATGGTGTTGCTAGATATATGCGTGATGATGCCTTATACGGATTTAGTCCCTCACACATAAGTTTTGAGGCAGATACTTTTTCAATACCGAACAAAGTAATTTTGAAAATGTATTTTACAGATCGCATGATTCGTTCTGAAGTAAATAGAGATAGTTTAATTCCTAGAAAACACGCTGTAACTACTGTTAAAGATGTCTATTTCCATATTGTTGATACTAACTCTTTTGATGGTGATTTTAAGTCAAAAGTAGAATCGATGGGGTTAACTATTTTGGATAATAATTATTTAAGAACGATAGATACTTTTAGCTATCAAAAAATAAAACTTAAACACTCAGCTGAATTGGATTTAAAACGTGAAGCAACATTTTATTATAATGGGAAACTTTTTTTAGATCCAAGTTTAATGGAAGTTCAAAATTTCTTAGAAAAAGGGAATTATTACAAAGATAAATATTTAGATAGGTCTTATTCTTTTTTACAGCAATTAGGTCTCTTTCAGAATGTTAAAGTAATTATTGAAGAGGTGCCAAATTCAAACATGGTCGAAGTTCATTATTATTTGACACCAGCTAAAAAGCAAAGTTATAGTTTTATCCCTAGAGGCTCAACATCGAATGGTTTTTTAGGAGTTACAGCATCTGTTAACTATACAAATAAAAACATGTTTAGAGGTGCTGAAAAACTAACATTTGCAATTTCTGGAGGTTTTGAATCACAGCCCCCCATTTTTGATAAAAGTGAAGACGGTACGACTATTCAAAAATCCTCACGAAGTTTTAATACATTTGAAATAGGACCTTCTATAAAATTGGAATTACCAGGGCTATATCCTATTAAATCGA
The DNA here is from genome assembly GCA_943326025.2 of Candidatus Kuenenia stuttgartensis. GTDB lineage: Bacteria > Bacteroidota > Bacteroidia > Flavobacteriales_D > Crocinitomicaceae > CAIUKX01. The sequence goes on from CALPRR020000017.1 coordinate 11,037, forward strand.
CTCAACTTTATAAAAGGCAAAGAGCAAGAACGATTATTTCTTCAGCATATAATTTTCAAAACAGGGCTGATTTTTCAAGAGAAATTTTTCAGCTGAATTATTCGTGGAAGTTTTTATCGCCAGATAGAACTCAAGTATTTCAAGTAGGATTACCGTTTTTATCTGTAATAAAATTTGTAAATATTAATAAGTCAGATGCATTCAATGAAAAACTGAATGCATTAAATGATTTATTTTTAAAAAACACCTATAGCGATCAATTTATATGGCAGGATTTAAAATTATCTTTTGAGTATAAAAATACTGATAAAGAGCATAGATCAAAATCTACAATTTATTTTTCTAGTTCGTTTGATTTAGCCGGTAATACACTTTCTCTATTTAGAAATCTACAAGATAGTACTTCATTAGGTGAATATCAGTTTAGAGGTTTAGTTTACTCTCAATTTGCTCGATTAGACAATCAGTTTAATTTTTCATATCCAATTACTAAAAAAAGGAGTTTCCATTTAAAAGGTTTATTTGGTGGTGGATTACCATACGGAAATACTAATACTTCAATGCCTTATGATTATAGTTTCTTTGCTGGTGGTGCGAATGATAATAGGGGATGGAGAGCTAGAACATTAGGACCTGGAGGTTATAAATATTACCTTGATACAAATTCCATTTCAACTCAAGTAGGTGATTTAAGAATAGGAGGATCTCTAGAATATCGTTTTTCTTTTGGTTCACTTTTAAAAGGCGCTTTATTTGTTGATGCTGGAAATATTTGGACAATTCAAAAAGATAATAACAGACCTGGAAGTCAATTTTCAAAAGAATGGACTGAACAAATAGCAATAGCAACTGGTTTTGGTTTGAGGTTTGACTTTGAATTTTTTATTTTACGTTTAGATTTAGGTTTTCCAATACATAATCCAGCTTTGCCAAAAGGTTCTGATTGGGTTTTTCAACCAAAAACGAATTATTACAAAGAAGTTGATGCTTTAAATTATTCTGATGCTTCTAAGGCAAAATTATCAACTCACTTGTTTACGCCAACTTTTAATTTTGGTATTGGTTATCCGTTCTAATTACTATTTATCCATAATTTATGTCAAATATTTTACTTCTGAATTAATTGCAGATATAAAATCATAGATTGGATTACTTTTTTCTTTGTTCAGTCAGTATTGATGAAGTAATTGGATTGATCGTTTTGTTTTAAATCAACAAAGAACAATTGAAGTTTTTAATGACAATGCATAGGAGCTTTTTTGAATCGATATGAATCTATTTAACAGTTGAAAATATTTGTTTTATCATTACTTAATTTTATGACAAAAAAAAAGCTATCGATAGATAGCCTTTTAATTTATTTTTTCTTAATTGTTTATTTCCCATGTGGACTTGCGAAAAACGCTGCAGCTTGTTTGTCAGCAGGATCAATTGTTTTTACAATATTCCAATATTTTTGAGATTCAACTTTATTGTATTCTTTTGAATTAATGTAGTAATCACCTAAGTATTTACATGCTTCTATTGTAAATGATTTATAAGCAGGTGAAGCCATTTCTTCTTGTTTTAATAGATCAATAAATTTTTTGTAATTATCTTTAGCTAACCATTTTGTTGTTGGAGTTTCAAATTTGTATTTACTTCTTGCTATCCAGAAATAAGAGATAGCATAAGAAGGAGAACGTTCTGCTAATCTAGAGAAACATGTATCTGCCATAGCATAGTTTTTAGGCCCAAAATAATAAGCTTTACCAAAATCATAATATTCTTGAGGAGTAATGTTGTTAGGATTACCGTTCATTTTTTTATTGAAAGTAGCAATTACATTGTCATATTTTTTTGCTTTCATATATAATTTTGCAATCTCAGTATACATGTCTTTTGTAATAGCTGTGTCTTTTAAAGCAGCAATTTCATATTGAGTAATTGCTAAAGAGTCTTTTCCTAATTTACCCAAGATTAAACCTTTGTATTTGTAATCTAAACCAATCACTTTGTCAGCAGGTACCATTGTGAAGAATTTGTCAGAGTGAGCTAAACCTTTTTCAAAACTCGTTTTAGAATCATCACCTGGACATTCGAAGTAAGAATAAGTTAACATACGTTCAACGTAAAAATTATCAAATCCACTTGCTTGAACACCTAATAACTCATTGATGGCATCACAGTGTTTTTTAGCTGAAAATAAAGAAGTTGAAAAACGGTAACGAGCTTCAGTACTGTTGTTTAATTCGATGTATTTTTTCCAGTTTTCAATTGCTTTATTTGATTGATTAAACATCATATTTAATTCAGCGTTTTCTCTGAAAGCAGGAGCATATGTTGGATCTAAAGATTGAGCTTCTTTATATTTTTGATCAGCTAATTCATAATTTCTAGCTCTTTGATATAATTTAGCAGTTCTTACAATCCCTTTTGAAGATTTTGGATTTAAATCCAATGCTAAATTGTAGTTTTTAATAGCTAGACTTCCGTCTCTTGGTGTTTTCTCTAATAAAGCATCACCTAAAATTAAATAAGATTCTGGGTTTTTACCGTCTAATTTAATTGCTAATTCTAATAATTTAATAGCTTCATCTAATCGTTTGATTGGAGCGTAAGTTAATACTTCAGCTGTTTTACGAATAACTTCAGCATTTTTGTTTTTAGTCATAGTTGCAGCTTTTGCAAACTGAACTCTTGCTTTAGTTGTATCTCCTTTATACCATAAGTATTTCCCTAAACCAACAACATTTAATGCATTTAAAGGATCAACAGACGAACCTTTATTCCACATCATATTTGCTGAATCTAATTCATCATTTTTGAAGTAGTTTTCTCCAAAGTAAAAGTAATTGTCAGCTTTAGTTGGTTCTTTTGCAATCAATGCATTAAAATCTGTTCTAGCAGAAGCAAAACGTTCGTTATCAGTTTTTTTAATTGCTTCATCAAGAGTTTGAGCATTTGCAAAAGTTCCAAAAAGGAAAGAAATTGCAAGGATTTTATACGTTTTCATGTTGATGTATTATTTGTAATTTGTAATTTCAATTTGTTCTGATTCTATCTTAATCAATAGTCTTGCCAAAAAATGAATTAATCATTAGAATGCGTGCAAAAATAAACATTTTTAAGAGAGTGAGTTCAATTTTTAATGTTTAATTATTGTTAATTGTTACACTATTATTCTGTAACAATTCTCAATTGACGCATTGGTGGATATGCAGGAACAAGGCAAGCTTTATGAATTATTAATTGTCCTTTTTCTCGAACACAAAAATTTACAAAACCAGTGTTTAAGCCATCTATTTTACCTTTATTTAAAAACCAAACTTCTCGAGTTAGAGCATATTCATCCGTGAAAATAAACGCTTGATAAGGTTTTAAATATTTATCATTTTTCGTTTTTGCAACACTCATTAAAGTGATACCGTTTAAATATGCTAAAACTCTTTTATCATCCTCATCACTTAACCAATTTACTCCAATAATTCCGATTGCATTTTTATTTTTTTTAACATATTCAATTACTTCTTCAGATGATTTTGATGCGAATACATTTTTTGTCCAAGGAGCTTTATTGGTTAAATTTTGAAAATATGCAAAGTTGGCAGAATTTTCGTGGTCAAAAACAATTGAAATATCCTTTTGAGAAGTAGACCATTTAGTTGTCTTTCCTAATAAGATGTTTTTTATTTCATCAACAGTAATTAATGTATCTTTATTTTCTTGATTCACAATTAGAGCAATTCCATCTTTTGCTAATTTGTTGCTTACGATTTCAATTCGATTTCTTAGAAGTTTTGCTTTTTCTTCCTTTGTTAAATCTCTAGATATACATATTGTTTTTGTTTTATCCATGAAAAGGGCATTGATCGCTTCATTTTCTGGTGTAAATTGAATATCAAGATTAGCATCAGGACGTTGACCCTCGAATGTATATTCCAATGTTTCGAATAATAGTTTATAGGATTCATCAACCATGAAAGAAGCGTCTCCACGACTGTGCGTATTTGATTGATAGGCAAATGGGTTTTCTGAACTATTACAGCTAAATAGAAGAAAAGTGATTAAAGATATTTTAGAAATAATTAATATTTTTTTCATTTACTCAAAATTAAAATTAATAGGTAAATTGTATAATGTGCGAACTGTTTTGCCTTCGTTTGTAGCAGGTTTCCAGTGTGGCATTAATTTAACGACTCTTACAGCTTCAATATCACATTCTGGACAATTATTCACTCCTCTAAGGATTGAAATATTTGATATTTCACCATTTTTTTCCACTATAAATTTAATAAAACATTTCCCTGATATTTTGTTTTTTATTGCAGTTTGAGGATAAACGATATTTTTAGCAATGAAATTTAACATTTCTTTACTTCCTCCAGGAAACTCAGCGGGATTTTCAGAAAAAGAGTAGATGGTATTATCTTGGTAAGATAATGTATCATTCGATTGAGCAAAATATTCCTGAGCTATTAGGAAGAATAATAGTAAAATTGAATGTTTCATATTTATTTTTTATTCAAAACTAATCAAAATAAACAATTGAATAGTTAAGTCTTTAGTTTTTAAAAGTGATTGAAATATTCATATGGGTTCTAATAGGAATATTGTTTTTTATCGCAGGTTCCCATTTTGGCATTGATTGTATTAAACGAATTGCTTCCATATCACATTCTGGACATTCAGGGATGTTTTTAATAACTTCAATGTTTTTTAATTCTCCTTCAACTGTGACCATAAAACGAACAACACACTTATCATTTATATTTTTTTCGGCCACCGTTTTAGGATATTCAATATTGTCATTTATGAATATCATTAATTCAAAATCTCCTCCTGGAAATTGCGCTGAAGTACCTTCTGTTTTAGGTAATAAGTCCGAAGAATTAATTTGTCCTAAAGAAGAAAATGTTAAAAGTAAAATCGACAATAAGAATCCATTTTTTTTCATTTTACTCAGTTTTTGTTTACTTTTTTAAATTTAAAAAGAAAACATCGGGACAACTAAAAATGTTGAAAAATCAAAGAAAAAGTGTGAGTTATCAACACTGATAACTCACACAAGGATAAATCTAATGATTTAATTCAAAGTTTACTTTTAAATTGAAAATAGTATTCACAGCTTTTCCATTTATTTTCCCTGGTTTCCATCGAGGCATTGCCTTTACTACTCTCATTGCTTCTTTATCGCATTCAGGACATTCTTTTACGCCTCGAATAACTCTTACTGAACTTATGTCGCCAGTATTTGACACAACAAATTGTAAGTAGCATGGTCCTTGAATTTCATTAGAAACAGCAATCTCTGGATATTTTATGTTGCCACCTAAAAACTTCATTCTTTCAATTACTCCTCCCGGAAACTCAGCTTGTTCATCTAATTTAAACCCATCTACAATTTCATTAACATCAGGTTTTGTATCAATTATAAGAGTTTCTTTACCAATGCTAGGATCAGTTGGAAATCCTTCGTATCCTAAATTTGTTTCTGAACTTGCTGTTGTATTATTATCAGGAATAATAACTGGATCAGGATTTTGTTCTGGGTTGTCTGTTGCTTCTGGTTCTTCAAACTCAAATGTTGGTTGACTTTCTTTTTGAACTTCGACTTTGTCTTCAGGAATCTCAATAATTTCATCTATTGGAATTTCAAAAGGAATTATTGTTCCGTCTGGTTTATATTCTTCTTTAATTTCAGAAGCATTAATTCGGGTTAAACGAAAAGCTCCATACGACATACCTAAACCAGCTGTTAGGAAAAATAAAATAGCAACTATATGTTTGTTGTAATCTCTTCGCATTGCATATGCACCGTATTCTTTGTTTCTTTTTTCAAAAACAATATCGTTGCGAGAGTTTGATGTTACTTGTTGCCAATTGCGTGACGAGAAAAACTCATAGATTGAGAACAATGTCACGATTCCGATAATGCAGAATAATACTACCATAATTCATTAATTTTGTAAAGTGTCACGAAAAAAATGTCATAGGAATTCCATTATAAGTCTGGCCTTAATTTTTTTTGTTTTCAATAATAATGGGAAATCGTACTTAATTTTAAAGTGAATACACTTTTGGGTTAAACAATAAAAATTAAATCTAAAAGCTACAATTAGTAAGGGACTTGTAGTCATTCAAAAAGCTGTACACCTCTTTTTGAATTTCGTTCAAAGTTTGATCAAACTTTTTTTAATTTTTTTGGTAATTGTTTTTTTTGCACTTAATAGTAGATGATTTTTAAAACGTTGCAGGTTTTTATTTATTGTTGATGTTATATTATCAAATTGTTAAGGAGTATTTGTTTCCTCCTTTGAAGAGCTTGTCCCGATTTTTATCGGGAAGGATTAAGGAGGATAATTACCCGAGAACTTAATTCTTTATAGTTTAACTTCGAAATGACGATTATCGTTGTCTCCTCACTTAGTCTCCTTGCACTAACGTTTAGTCTTCGCAAATATATTTGCTCTCATCAAGGAGGGAAACAAAGTATTTACATTAAAACAAATTTTTAGAATCCAAAATCCAAAATCCAAAATCCAAATCATTTCTTCTTCCTACTCTCCAACTCAAACAAAATATCTCTCAATCGAGCGGCTTCCATGAAATCTAAGTCTTTTGCTGCTTTTTCCATTGCTTTTCGAGTTGATTTAATCGCTTTGTCGAAATCTTCTGAACCATAATTTTCGGTTCTAGGATCTGCAGCTAACGTAAATCCATTTTCAGCAGGATTGTCCATTCGTTCATCGTAAGTTCCAGTTCCGTCGGCAACTTTTGTTGATTCTAAGATTTTGTTTTTCGATTTATTTAATGGCTGAGGCGTTAATCCGTGTTCAGTATTGTAATCTTCTTGAATTTTTCTTCTTCTAGCCGTTTCGTCTATTGTTTTTTGCATTGAATCAGTCATTCGATCGGCATACATGATCACTGTTCCGTTTACATTTCTAGCAGCACGACCAACAGTTTGAACCAAAGAACGTACATTTCTCAAAAATCCTTCTTTGTCTGCATCTAAAATAGCAACCAATGAAACTTCTGGTAAATCCAATCCTTCTCTCAATAAGTTTACACCGATTAACACATGAAAAGTTCCGAGCCTTAATTGACGAAGAATTTCAACTCGCTCTATTGTATCTACTTCACTGTGAATGTAACGACACAAAATTCCCATACGATCAAAGTATTTTTGAAGTTCTTCGGCCATACGTTTTGTTAAGGTCGTAACCAAAGTACGTTCATCTCTTTCGATGCGTAATTGAATCTCTTCAATTAAGTTATCTATTTGATTTAAACTTGGGCGAACATGGATAATTGGATCTAAAAGTCCAGTAGGTCGAATCACTTGTTCCACAACAACACCTTCAGATTTTTCTAATTCAAAATCAGCTGGAGTTGCAGAAACGTATATTGTTTGAGGCATCATTTGTTCAAACTCTTCAAACTTCAAAGGCCGATTATCCATTGCTGCCTGCAAACGGAAACCATAATCTACCAAATTGATTTTTCGAGCTCGGTCACCACCATACATGGCGCGAATTTGTGGAACCGTAACATGGCTTTCATCAATGACCATCATGAAATCTTTTGGAAAATAATCCAATAAGCAGAAAGGTCGTGTTCCTGGTAAACGTTGATCGAAATAACGCGAATAATTCTCAATTCCGGAACAATAACCTAATTCGCGAATCATTTCCATATCGTATTCAACGCGTTCTTGTAAACGTTTTCCTTCTTCGATTTTTCCTTCACGTTTGAATGCTTCAACTTGCAAAAGCATATCTTCTCCGATCTGATCGAGCGCCTGACGAGAAGTTTCTGGACTTGAAACGAAAATGTTAGCTGGATAAATATTGATTTCTACAAAACTGTCTAATTTGGTATTTGTTTCTGGATCGATTGAAGAAATAGCTTCGATGTCGTCCCCCCAAAATTCAACTCTTAACGCATAATCAGCATAAGCTAAAAAAATATCTACCGTATCTCCTTTTACACGAAACATTCCACGTTTGAATTCTGTATTAGCTCGTGAGTATAGATTTTCAACTAGTTTGTATAAGAATTTGTTTCTTGGATAGCTCATTCCTACTTTGATTGGAAGGATGCTGTTTGCAAATTCATTCGGATTACCAATTCCATAAATACAAGAAACTGAAGAAACTACTACTATATCTCTTCGACCTGAAAGTAGGGCAGAAGTTGTTGATAATCTCAATTTCTCTAATTCATCATTGATTTGAAGGTCTTTTTCAATATATGTCCCAGTTACCGGCATGTACGCCTCAGGTTGGTAATAATCGTAATAAGAAACAAAATATTCAACCGAATTCTCAGGGAAAAATTGCTTGAATTCTCCGTATAATTGAGCTGCAAGCGTTTTGTTATGAGATAAAATTAAAGTCGGTCGATTCACTTCTTTTATAACATTTGCAACAGTAAATGTTTTTCCACTTCCAGTAACACCAAGCAAAGTTTGATCATGGGTTTCATCCAAAAGTCCAGAAACTAATTGTTTGATTGCTTCAGGTTGATCTCCAGTAGGTTGAAATTCAGAAACAAGTTTAAAATCCATTGCAAATTATTTGAGTTAAAGTTACTTATTTTTTAATTCAGAAAATTGAGTTTAAAAGCTTTCTTTAAAAATGAATTTAGTTATTTATTACAGACTTTCAAATTGTGAAATTTTAATTCATAATTTAAAATTCAAAATCCAAAATTTTACATATCCATAATTCCGATTCAAAAAAGTATATTTGTGCAACAAACAATTTAAAGTTATCATGACAGAGCAATGGAATAATTTCATTTTTGAATTAAGTCATAACCCACTAAATGCTGTTTTTTTAATTCTAGGGATCATTTTATTAGAAGTGATTTTATCATTTGATAATGCAGCTGTTTTGGCTACAATGGTAAAAGATTTATCGCCTGAAAATCAATCTAAAGCTTTGCGATATGGTATTTTAGGTGCTTATTTGTTTAGAGGTGTAGCATTGATTTTAGTAGAGCAAATTTTAGAAATTTGGTGGTTAAAACCGATTGGAGGTTTGTATTTATTGTGGATGTGTATTCAACATTTTAGTTCTTCAGCAAAGCAAGAAGCCGAAGAAGAAGTGAAAGAAACCAAAAAGAGTTTTTTATATAAATATACAGTTGGAATTTTAGGCGTTTTTTGGTCGACTGTACTTGCTGTTGAATTTATGGATATCGTATTTTCGATAGATAATATTTTTGCTGTTGTTGCTTACACTGAGAATATTATCATTATTTGTTTAGGAGTATTTATAGGGATTTTAGCGATGAGGTATGTCGCAAAATACTTTGTTGTCTTAATGGAGAAATATCCATTTTTAGAGAAATCAGCTTTTATTGTAATTGGAATTTTAGGAGTGAAATTATGCTTCTCAGTTTTAGTGCACTTCAATAAAGAACAATTTGAATGGATTGAAAGTGAAGCTTTTGATATGTTTATTTCTGTTGTGACGCTTTTAATTTTCTTTATTCCTGTTATTTCAGTTAAGTTTTTTAAGAAAAAATAAATGAGTTTGCGTAAGATAATCCATGTGGATATGGATGCTTTTTACGCTTCCGTTGAACAATTAGATAATCCTGATTTAA